>JAPLWC010000093.1 GCA_026396845.1 Candidatus Gottesmanbacteria bacterium | reverse complement strand
GTTGGGAGACCGCTTCATTATAGGGAAATAACCGATATTGCGATTAAAAAGGGCCTTCTTGTTACAGAAGGCAGAACCCCCTGGGCGACTATGAATGCACAATTATCTATGGATATAGTTACCAATGCAGAACAGTCACTTTTTATAAGGCACAAGCCGGGATATTATTTTATTAACCAGAGAGCTGATATTAATAAGAAATATAATAATTATATTCAGAAAAAACACATCCATTACAATAAAGATGGAAACGCGATCACAAAAATATATAATTTTCCTATTTCAAATAACCTAAGTACAAAACAAAAAGGAGACGTTGCAGAAGCTCGAGTGGCGGAGCTAATTACTATTTATGGAAAAGAAGGCCTATCTTGTTATAAACCTATTAGCGACGATGAAGGTATTGATTTAATAGTGAAAAGGAAAAGGAAATTCGAAATAGTATATGTACAAGTAAAATCGACTTATGGATTTGATAGAAATAGGGGATTTGTTTCTACTGTTAAAGAGAAATCATTAGCAAATAAAGAAAAGTATCTTTTAGTGTTTGTGTTTTATGACTTAACACAGGGAGATCTATTTGATCAAATTTTCTGTATTCCTTCACCAGACTTCTTAAGGCTTACGCAAAACGATAAAAAGAAAACTGGAGACAGAGTGTTTACAGTAGGACTTAATCACCCAGATAAATCAAAATATAATGAATTTATGATAGAAAAGCGAGAATTAGCAAATAGAATAATAGAGATTATGGACAAGTTGTAAAATATGTCTCAATATTACAATCCCCACTTACGTCCCGACTTCGTCGTGGACTAAGGGCGGGCAGGCAAACCGCAGATAAATGTATGACGCAAATAAAACCGGAAGTTGAGAAAGGGAAATTGTTTAAGATCAGTCCCAGCGGGTTGTATGAATTCACGCAGTGCCAATCGTGTTATTGGGTACAATACCATCTCGGTAAAGTGAGCGGGTTTCCGCCGCTCTTGAACATGGCCCTCGATAGCATTCTCAAGGAGCGCTACGATTTGTTCCGTATAGACAGAAAATTTCCGCCGGAAGCGGATCAGCTTGTGAAAGAGGGAGTTACGGTATTCCGTGATCTTGAAAAGCTCAATGCATGGAGAAGTAGTGCAAACCATTTGGAAGTGGTGAATGCGAAAGTCGGATACATGTTGCGGGGGAAAATTGATGATGTCTTTATGGAGGCCGACGGCAGGCTCATACCGGCCGACTATAAATCTTCAGGGTATGCGCCGAAGGAGGATAAACAGAAGTATTACCGGTATCAGTTGGCCGCCTATGCGTATATGTTTCAGCACGCGGGATTTCCGGTTTCGGACCGCGCTTATCTTTTACACTATTTCATCACGGATGCCCACGGCACGGTTATCGAAATACCGTTTTCCGGACATGTTGATAGGGTTGATATAAGCGGTATCAATATTGAGAACATGCTCCGTGATATCGTGAAACTATTAAAAGGCCCGTACCCCGGCTTAAATCCGGAGTGTGATAATTGCACATTTTATAAGGATATGCATGAGTTACTGGGGAAGGGGGAGAAACATTAGGCGGCGGGTGCGGGGGAAGTGGGAACCATTTTTTGGAATACTTGGCTCATGGGGAATTGGCCGGGTGGTAGACTGTTAATGATCCCGCGGATTTCCCGAATATCCCGGTCGCTGGTATGCCCATATAAGGTCAGACAATTGAAATCGACGCAGAGATCCGGTTCGCGGATATCAGCAGACGGGTTCGTTGTATGCCTGGTACACCCGACCGATCCGTCAGGTAGCGGACCCAAAAGAACGGGGCACGGCCGTTTTTCACAGCATTCGATGCACCAGTGATTTCCGATTCGACACAGCGTTTCTACAATAGACAACAGATCATATCATTAGTACGGGCCAAAATCTATTTTAGTAGAGGAACGGGATCAGGCGGCGGGTGCGGGATTTGTAGGCGGGGTAGCCTTTGAATTTCTCCGGCAGGAGGGTTTCTTCGATTGATATTTTCTTCAGGAGTATGACGGCCTCAACGATATAGATTGAAAGTCGGACAAGCGAAAAGGAATCCAACAGGAGCGCGCCAAATCCGAGCAGTATGGCAGAATACATGGGATTGCGGATATAGCGGTACGGCCCGGTATCCAGCAGGCGCGCATTTTGGGCGGGTTCCGGGTGATCGCTGAATTTGCTTTTCCTCATCATAGTAATTATTGCCCAGGCGCCCAGGGCAATTGCGAAGAGCTCAATAGTCAGCAGATAGGTATTTTTTGCCAAAAGCGGGCCGGAGATGAGAAAAAGTAAAATGAATAATTTTTGCAAAAAAACCAGGAGAGTCGATTTGTTTTTCATTCCTGGATGTAGAATATCACAATCTAAAGTGAATTGGGTATAAAATGGAAAGAATCCTGCATAAGTGGTTGGTGATGAAGATTATTGTTTTTGTGGTATAGTAAAGGTGTTCCATGGATAAAAAGACCCAATTTCTCAAGGTGTATGCGAATTTGCCGCTCGGCGCCAGGGATGAAATTGTGGCAGTTGTTGACGGCGAACCGCTGACATGGAAATCTGCAAAATTAGAGATAGAACAGGATACGCCGAAGGGAAAACAAGTGTTGGAATCGTTGACAAGTCTTAAAATTTTACCATGACCGATCAAACTCTGGACCAATTAAAATTAACAGAAGAAGAAAAGAATAAGCTTAAGGAGCTTGTTTTAGCCAGACTCACCGTTATGCCGCACGATATCTCCATATCTATTGGTGATAAGAATTTGGATAAGAAAGCCCTAACGGAGCATGTCGAGTCAGAAGATGAAATCGGCAATCAGATGATGGAAATGGAGCTTGAATTTCTTCAGGACCTCGCGAGCGGCGCTATTTACGGACATGAATAAATCGCTTCTCGTCACACGGCCAAACTACGATTCCGCAACACACTATTTATATCGTTGGACTGAACCGGTCATAGCCGAGGCAAAACGAAAACATATCCCTGTATATGATTTGAAAGAAGATAAAGCAACGAAGAAAACTTTTTTGAGTTATGTACAATCAAAACATCCGGGTTTTCTTTTTTTAAATGGCCACGGGGACGCTTTCAGTGTCGGCGGACATGATGATGAGGTGATTCTGGACAAGAAGATTGATACGGGTGCGCTTTTAGACTGTATTATGTATGCGAGAAGTTGTGATTCCGGAAAAGTATTAGGAAATACGCTTGTTGGCCGTGGAGTTTTGGCATTTATCGGATATACAAGGAAGTTTATTGTCGGAACTACGCGATCAAAAATAACAAAGCCTCTTGAAGACCAATTAGCAAAATTATTTCTGGAGCCTTCCAATCTTATCGCGACGACGATACTCAAGGGTCATAGTGCAGGTGAAGCTGACCGTCGATCGAAGCAGGCGATGCTAAAAAAATTTGGGAAAATGATTTCAAGCATAGGATCTTTTGAAGAACGCTTTGCCGCCCGATGGTTGTGGTCAGATATACGAAGCCAAGTAGTGATTGGTGATCACAACGCATCCATACATTCATAATACACAATCATGCATAAATGGTTGGTGGTGAAGATTATTATTTCCGCGGTCGTTATTTTAGTTTCTGTATTCCTATTCTTCGGGCCGCCCGCCAGCTGGCGGGAGCAAAAAAAGGAGACGGAAGTATTTGTGGTGCCAAAAACCGAGGGGAAATTTGATGCCGCGGGGGAGCTGAAAAAACAGGGATTTGTACGGAGCGAATGGATGGCGCGGCTTGTACTTGCCGGCGAAACCATCGAGCCCGGAGGATACCGGCTGAATAAAGGCATGTGGCTGTGGCAGGTCACTCATGTGGTCACCAATAAGCCAAGCCTTCTATGGGTTACGATTACCGGATGTTTACGTCGCGAACAAATCGGTGAGATGCTAGCGGGTACATTATCGTGGGACCAAACGAAACTTGACCAGTGGAATAGCGCATATAAAAGCATGGAGCCTGACTATGTGGAGGGCGTGTATTACCCCGACACATACCTTATTCCAGTGGATGAAACAGGGGATCAAGTGGCCAAACGGTTCATTGACCGCTTCAATGAGAAATTTGCGCCATTCTCTCAGAAATTTCTGGACGCGAATATCCGGTGGGTGACGGCCTTAAAGATCGCGTCGCTCATCGAACGGGAAGCAGGGGGTGAGAGCGACATGAAGCTTATCTCCGGCATTATCTGGAACAGGCTCAATACGAATATGCTTCTTCAGATTGATGCCACGATGCAGTATACCCGCGGAAAAAAACCTGATCCTTCGGCGGGCTCAGGACAAGCTGGAAGCTGGTGGGGAGGAATTGATTTAGCCCAGATGAAAAGCGATTCGCCGTACAATACGTATCTTTACAAAGGCCTGCCGCCGACACCTATCTGCAGCCCGTCCATTACCTCCATTGAGGCAGTGTTAAACCCCGAGGAAACGGATTGCCTGTATTATCTTCATGACAAAAAACGTCAGATCCACTGCGCGGCCACCTACGCGGAACATAAGCAAAATATCCAACGCTATTTACAATAGGGGAGATTAGGAGTCACCGCCGATTTTTCGCCCCGCCAGCCGGCGGGCTGTAAATCTGGCAAGATGGGTGTATAATGTGGCGATAGAAAACCATCTGCCCCGAAAGATGAGGTACGAGTGAATAGCAAAGAGCGATATATACCCCACAGATCCCACGGTGAAGCAGTGCACCGGCGACGGATACTGGCGATCGCACGGAGAATGGCGGTAATAAACATAGATGCACGAATTATCGATAAGAACCAAGCGCGGGTGCGTTTGGAGGAAATTGGTCAATATCTCTCTCCCGAAGACCAAACCTTATCTATTATGACCGATCAGGAACGGGAGCAAACCCTGACCAGTTTGAGGATTGAAAACATCTGGCTGCGGTTAAAGTTGGAGATCATCACCCCAGCAGAAAAAGAGCGATCTCTTGCAGGCATATTTAAGGAACTGAAGAAAAAACCTGACGTAAACAACTGGTTATTCGCCGAGGATCAACACGGGTTGTCTATGGTAGTGCGGATCCGAGATAAGGTGATGCCACCGCCAATATACGTCGGCCGATACTTTACGAAGCGCTAGATAATTTTGCGGGTAACCCACATTACGCGTCGGCCCAAAGGGCGGCGAGTGCTCCGGCGCCCGGTCCCGCGTGTATTCCTAAAAGGGCGCCAGCCTCGGCGGATCCGGCAAAACCCACACCGGGTTCCCGTAAAATATCTCCTAACAAAACCTTTAATTCCTCACCGATCTCCGGATAACGGGTGTAGATCACACCGACGTGTGAAGGTAATGCTTTTCTCGTATCAATATCTTCTCTTAGGTTGTCTACAATTCTTTGTTTGGCATGCTCCATTCCTTTTGTGATTTGATGACGTTCCAGATTATTATGTTTAAGTCGGACAATAACTTTAAGATTAGCACGGTCGCCCAGCGTGGCCGCCAAACCTGATACACGGCCGCTATACCAGAGGTATTTAAAAGTTTCTATGGCAACGTATAACGATATATCTTTTTCGGCATTTCTCATCAATATTTTATTGATTTCATCCAAACTCGCCCCCTCTTTCTGTTCGTTCACCGCCGTTTCTACCTGAAACAACTGTGCTAAAGACACTGCTCCGGAATCCATTGCGAGAATTTTCATATCATGGTATTCAGGTTCAGCCATCACTTCGCGTGCAGCAAGTACTGCGTTGCCAAACGTACCACTTTTTGTACTCATGACGTGCACCGATCCTATCTCCCGTGCGCCGCGCCTGTAGAGCTCCGTGTATAACTCGGTGAATTCAAAGATGCTGGGTTGTGTCGTTGTTGGAGGAGGAAATCCTTTATCCATGAAACTCTGCATTTTTTCGTAGAACTTCTCGGGATTTTCTGAAAATTCCGAATCCAGCTGATCTTGCTTATCAGGCCAGATAATATGGAGAGGTATAATAGGTACCCCTTCCGGCGCTTTTGAAATACATGTATCCGACACTATCAATCTTTTAGGAACTATTTCAACTCCTGACATACATTTAGGGCAGAAGGGCTAGGTAACCAGGTATTGTAGCGGATTATTTTAAAAATGCAAGACAACGCGGGGGATAGCACCGGATGTACGGATTTGATATAATTGTGCCGGAATAAAACGCCCGTATGAATGAAGCACTCAAACCATTGGAAAGAATCCGTCTCCCTGTTGAAAACGAGGTGTGGGATATGTTTAATACTCCTTGGCGCCTCCTAACGTACCCCGACGTATTGCATTTTGGTTAATAATGCCCTATAATAGTTCTATGCCTAAAGAAATACATCCGATTGACCTTTTTGATATTGCGGATCAATCGAATCCTTTCAACGTTGCGGGAAAAGATTGGGCAAGGTTAGCGGGATCGATATACGGGGCGATGAGAAGGGGCCGGTCCGCCTCAGATATTTGGGGGGCGTTATCGTTTGAATTATACGATGCACCGCGCCACGGGGATTATATAAAAGCAGAATTGCTTGCTCCGTACGTCGCCAAACTCCTTATCAGCATAAATAACTTAGCCGCGGCAGACGGTGAGAAAATTACTTTGGAACAATTGAAACGTGCACGTGCGTCTCCCGCGGTGAATGAATATCTCAAATAACTGCCTAATGCTCTCTTTTGGTACCCCCATCCGGATTCCCTTCGGCTCGAAGACTCGCTCAGGGCAGGCTCACACGGTTCTCATCCCGCAGGAGCGCTACGGCAAATTCAGTGCAAGTATTTATGCCTAATTTTCCATCAATAAGCATTTGCTTCTTTGCCCTTGACCAACCTTTGAACTGCTTTTCTCGTTTTGCAGCATCATGAGCTCCACTGTATTTTTCACAGTAAACTAATTCCACAGCTGAGTATTCTTTTGTCGCCTTGGATAATTTGGAACGATGCCGCAAAATTCGTTGGTTGAGATTTATCGTTATCCCAACATAGAAGTCTTTTTCATCGCAAAGAAGCAAATAAACAAACCAAAGGGGTTTGTCTTCTTCCATATCAATAATTAGCTTGCACTGAGCTTGCCGAAGTGTACCCCATATCGTACGATCTTCGAAAATTTTTATCAACTGTATAGCTTCGTAAACACGCTGCCGATTCACGTATAACTTGTCATGCAATTATGATTAAATAAACTTTTCTTATTGTATCTCGTCGAATAGCGTCATATACTACGCATGATTGTCATATGGATTATACAAAGATTATAGAGAAGGTTAAGCCTAGTATTGCTCTTGTCTTCGTTATTAAAAACGGTAAAATCGTAAGCAAAGGCAGTGGCTTTGTTTATTCTAGCAAGGGAATTCTTGTGACTTGCAATCACGTAATATCATTCCCAGACTCAGGTGTAACGATTAAATTTCCCAATTCAGAGGATCTAATTGATGCTAGGGTTGCGATAAGAGACGAAGAACACGACCTGGCATTATTAAAGTTTGAAAAGTCTTCGATTAACCCACTGAGGCAGGCAGATATAAAAGTGGTAAAAGAGGGAATGCCAGTATTTTTTTCTGGATACCCATTGTCGCTTACGGCTTTAACTACACATCAAGGGATTTTGTCTGCTATCATAAAAGATGCGACTGGATCAGAAACATACCTAATTGATGGTACGGTAAACGCAGGAAATAGCGGTTGCCCTTTGATGACAGAAACCGGCGAGGTCATCGGGGTGGTTAATGCAAAAAGAAGAGAACATTCAGATCTTTTAAGTAAAGTAGAAGAACTATCGACGGGCGCAGTTTCCCTTCATGGTATTGATTTAGTAGAGGTATACCAGGCGATTATAAGTAATGTTCAACTTGGAATAGGCTATGCCGTGCCAAGTTCTTATATACCGGAACACGTAGAACCTAGCAAAAGCAGAGTGACGACTGCTCAAGCTTTTGAAAAATCGTCACCGGTTTTACAACAAACCCTTAAAGTGAGGAAAAAACATGAATAGATATTTTTATAGATCAAACGGAATATACGTCGGCTTCATAAATGGAAACTACATTTTTTCTCGCGACGGACAATACCTGGGGTGGATCGAGGGGGATTTTGTGTGGGGAATAGATGGTCAATTTAGAGGCAAGCTATATTTAATTGGAGAACATTATTACATCTTAAAATATATATATAATATTCCTCCTATTCCCAAAGCGCCGATTGGAGTTCCATCAACGCCTGCATTGCCTGCACCAACCTCAAATATAGCCTCAATATCACTAAAATTAGGTTTTGTTGATGCGTTTTAACATCAACCTATATATTTGCACGATTCCAATATTCGTGTTTAACGGATGCTAATTCATTAAAACGGAAAAATGTCCTTCACCTTTACACCGAGGACTTTCGCAATTTTCTGAAGCACCTTCAGTGATGGCGCATATCTGCCCTGTTCTATAAATCCTACGTAAGTGGT
>JAPLWC010000095.1 GCA_026396845.1 Candidatus Gottesmanbacteria bacterium | reverse complement strand
GCGGTTTATCCACCGCGCAGGATTTGAGTTGGGAACAGGGTTAAACGTCAACGTGGTCGATCCCACGGAAGCAGCTATAGAAATTAAAGACACACAAATTACGTCATCCTGACGTTACACGGATCCTTTTTGTTGGAGCCCCAAAAGCCACATAACCGCCTCTTTTTTATATCGGCGGTCACCGCGGGAGTTAATACGGATTGCGGGCAACTTTCCGCGTTTGCCCCATCGTTTGATCGTAAGGGGAGAGACGCGTAGAATTTTTGCTACTTCCCGGACGGTTAACAAGTCCGGCCATTCATCACCAAGTGCCATAATTCTCCTTTTTTCGGGCAAGAAAATTATTCTGGGGCATGATCAATATTCATCATAACAGTACATCAGTAATCAAACATTGTCAAGAGACATCAAGTGACTGCAACTAGTATGATATTGATTGTTGCGAATAAATAATAATCGCGTACAAGTAAGTATGAGAGTCGGAATGATGACGATCTATTGAATAGTATGTTTTAAAATAGTTACCGTCGAAGATAAAATGTGTAAAAATGAAAGTAATTATTTTGCGACGTTAAGATTTAAACGTGACAAAACATACAAATTGTTTAAAAGACATTTTACGACGTTATTATGTACACTGTGTACGATTTCGACGGAAAATGGTTTTTGATTTAGGTAATGACGTTTTTCAGCGGTGAGGTAGAGGTCCGGCGGGTGTCGGGGTACAACAGGTTTGGGAAACGAAAAGGAAATACATTCTAGCAAAAATGTATATTTTTGGAAAAATATTTAAAGCTGAGAAATATGAACACTAAAATAGTTCAATACTGTCCACAATATTGCACAAACAATCCACAATGCTTTGTCATCCGGAAAATACGGAAAACGAAAATTTACGAAAATAGGGACTAGATCACATATGGTCGTCCTGTAGTAAATGGGCAATTAAAACCGGCTGGCAGAACGGGTAAAAGAGCGCCACCCCCTCTTTTCTGAAGAAAGGAGGGAGCGGGGAACATGCGGCAAATATCGCATTTTGACGCCATTTTCTGGCACTTACCCACGATAAGCGCCACCCTTGGTCCGTCAGCTGACGGATCAGGGTAAACATATTTTTTGGTGCAAGCCTCTGTAGTGCCCGCAGGCGGGGGTTTTTGCATAACGAGGCGTATTCCGCTATACTACACACTCTTGTTATGCCAGCCAACAGAGAACAACAGGCATCCGTTGAAACCCGCAAAAACGTCCACAGTAGTGTACGGGTGTTTGCAGTGGCACCGATCCGCGAAGAACAACTCGATGCGCTGTTTGAGAAAGATGAATCTCCGAACGATTTTTCGCTGGTTGAAATTATCCTGGTAAAAAAATCAGATTCCGGATTGGTAACGACACTCGGCGGCGAGATTTCCTCCTCGGAAGATATATTGCATGCCTGTATGCGGTACACGTTTGAAGAATCACTGCTTACACGGGAATCGCTGACGGATTTTACAAACAGCGTCGGATTCGGCACTCCGATTCCGTACATAGTAACTAAAGACGGGGAGCGTATTGAAGCCCTTCTTGAAGTCATGCATGTACGATCGGGATCCGTATCGCTCCACGAGCCGCGTGAATTTAAAGGAGAGGCAGATAAAATAGAACAACTCGTCAGCGTAAGCCCCGGCGAACTTCGCGAGTTATTCAGAACCGGTTCGGTCACGACGCGGCATGGTGAGAAATTTCATATATACGGTCATTTAACACAGGCTGCGACCAGCGATGTATCCGTGAATGTCAGAGACAGAGGCATCCAACAGCATGAGTTTGGAAGAGTGCTTGATGATATTTATGTGTATGAACAAACTATCAGAGCTCACATGCGTGAACATATCAATCGGGTGCGCAGGTGGTACCATAAACCCGGGATTTCAAGTTTAGGAGAGTGCGGGAGGGAAGAAATAAAACGCGCCTTTCTTGTCGCGCAAATGACGCTGGGATTTACCGACGAACGTAGCCGTGATGCTACTCACGGAAAAATGCCCCCGCCCTCTGCGGATTTGCCAACGGCGAGCCTATACTTACGCGAAATTGCACCCCGTGAGCTGTCGGACGCACTTATTTCTCCCCCGACTAAAGAAGTTCGTCGGGTGAGAAATATACTCCATTACGCCCTGAGGGGTACTGTCGCAGAGCTCTATGGGCGTATGGGTAAAGATATTTCTGAATTTAAAACAAAGCGGGGCGTTGATTCAATCGCCGCACTGTATGCTATTTGGCCTGATGTGGTGGCGCTCCGGCCGGATAAGCTTGCAGAACTATTATCATTTCTCGACGCCCGTTTTGTGGAGGAAATGAGACAGCGTTTGAAAAAACCCGAGGATGTCGTTGCGCGTGCACTGCGTAAGCCTGAACGTTTACCGAAGTATTTAGCCAAGGAACTAAGGAATAGCCATGAACGTTTTCAATTGGATCATCCTACAAACGAAGCGGCAGGTGCCACTGAGCGTCCGTTTATACAGATGGTCCATATTCTCGGTCTTCATCCATACATTCCTATAACCCCGGAGTTCAATAATGAAGCTGTAAAACGGACGCGCGGTGAGATACTTATGCAGAACGCAGTTATTTTTTCCGCAATTCCGGCTATAGAACGGAATGCCGGCGCCGATAATAGCATTTTTGAAATCGGAGTGGCGCGGTTTCTTGAATACCCTCCGGAGCTTGATGAACTTGTTTTAAAACGTGCTCCTCATCCAATATTGAGCCGTATGACAAAGGATCTTGTGGATGGTAGGAAACTGCGGCTTTGGTATGAGGAACGTCCACCAAAAGATGTAGAACGCTTGATTCTCAAGAGCTTTCAGGAATCTGATATACACGATGATTTCAGCGTGAATTTCGTGATACGGGATAGTAATTTTTCTCAGTCTGAAAGGGATGATATTCCTGTAAGGCTCGCTATGATTAATGCGCTTCGTGATGCATTATTTGCTCATTTTGAAACGGAACTTCATGGGACCGGCTGGAAGGTTGACATCATCCCTGGAACGTATAAGAAAGACACATTGGATGCGGTGCAAACGTATATGGGCTTGCCACCTGAGGAAAAACAAAAGTTCATTGACGAGATAACCGGCGGCAAACGCGCGGGGTCTATCGGAAATCTGATAGTCCGGCTGAAATTTGTCATACGGTTTACGAAAGAAGATCAGGTGCAGTTCTGTGAAGTGGCAATGTATCCGTTTGAACAAATTGAAGGCACCGGTACACCGCTTGCAGGGTCGGGGTTTATCGGATATAAAGGAAAAATTAATGATGATATGGAAGGACGGTATGCTGCGGAACGTCTTTATAAAACGAACCCGGATGATCCGACCGCTCCGTCACTTCTTGAATTGCTGGAGCCGCCTACCTGGTCAAAAAGCCGGTTCGAATTAATCAGGTTTCTGCAACGTCCGCCGAAAAAGAAAAAGCGGTAACAATTATGAGAAATTCCGTTCTTATTTGTGATGATCAAGTCGAATATCTTGGTTCGCTTGTTAAGCCATTATTCATGAAAAACGTTCCAGTAACAGGGGTGCGCTATATCGACGATGCTTCCGACATATTATTTTCGCCCGAACCGCCTGCAGTATTTATTGCGGATCTTAGGGGTAAAAGACAGTTAACCCGAGAAAGCTATGAATTCTTTCGTCAACAATTGAATGCCGACGGGGAAACGCATGGAGACACGGGTGTGCATGGTCTTATTCGCGATGTCCAAAACCGGGTTCCTGATGTACGGATCATTCTTATTTCTGCTATAAATCCCGATGTCTCTGCTCGCAAGCTTGGTGTTTTTGCCTATATATGGAAGGGAGAAACAGGTATTTTTGACAATCTTTCGCGTGTTTGCCTTCTTGGTCCGTTGCATGAAAATGAGATTGATATAACAGGAAAGTTGAAAGATGGTCCCCTTGATTTAGGCGATAGTCAAGCCGTTAACCAGTATATTGAGCGGAAATTTTCCGTTAAGCGTGAACGGGAAATATAAAATAGTACAAAAATCCCCCTTGCGGGGGATTTTCTATGATCTACGATCTAAAATCTACGATCTTATTTGAGTTCGACCTTCGCACCGGCTGCCTCGAGTTTTTTCTTTGCCTCTTCGGCTGTTGCTTTATTGACGGCCGTCAGTACTTCTTTCGGTGCCGCTTCCACGAGCGCTTTGGCTTCCTGAAGTCCCAA
>JAPLWC010000066.1 GCA_026396845.1 Candidatus Gottesmanbacteria bacterium | reverse complement strand
GCTGGCGTTGATAGGGGTGATAGGGGAAATAAGGGCGACCCGGGAAAAGAAAAACTGGATGTGGCTGGTGTCGGGACTCGCATATAGCGCGTCGCTGTTTGTACTGGCTAAGACACTGCCGATTGTGGTTGTGGGGGCAGGGATAGCGATTCTGGCAGATCGGAAAAAATCGCTTATGTTTTTTCTGGGACTTGCGGGTCCGTGGGCACTCTTTTTTCTCGGTGCCGCGGTGTACGGCAATTTCGGCGTTGTCTGGTATTCGCTCACGAAGCTTCCGTTTGAAGTGTACAAAAACGCCGTGAATTACTATATGGGGGCCGATTTGTTTTTTTATCCGAACAGCTCGTTTTATGGCCTGCCTGCGCAGGCAGGGGGCATAACACCCGGACTTATTGTCAACCACGCTATCTGGATACTGGCACTTGTTGCCGGCGCGTATCGGTTGGTAACTCCGCTTCGGACGGGTAAAAAAAACGAGACGTTTGTTGAGCTTCTCGTGGCAGGGGTATTTTTTGTGAGTGCCGCGGCGTATGTCAAATTTTACCCGATGAAACACAGTCAGTACCTCATCCCGATTGCCGTATTTGTTGCGTACTTCGCGGGGGATGCGCTCGGAGCTTTTTTTGACTGGCTTACGCGTGCAGGCGGCCACACCTCGCTTGCACTTGTTCTTGCCGGTTTTTGCTATCTATTGGTCATGGTGACCAACGATGTGAATGCCCCGAAATTGTCGGCGACGAACAGGTCGCAGATGGCGGAGTTAACGTCGTTTATCCGGACTATTCCTTTGAGCGCGCGTGTTGTGGATCTTGAGGGCAGGATGGTATTTTGGCGGGACGGCTATCCGATTTCAAGCCTGCCGTTCGATACATTTTTGCCCTTCGTGAGCCGTGCGCCGTTGCCGCTTGCACAGTACCTTACCCAACACCCGGCAGAGTATATCTATGAGGGAGACAGCAACAGATTTATAACCTTTACCGCGGAAAATCTTGCGTATATCCGCGCACATTTTGCGCCGGTTGCCGGATACGGCAATAGATTGTGGAAAAAATTATGAACATCACAAAGAAACTTCCGTCGCCGGGGAAAATCGTTGTTTTGGTGCTTCTTGCCGGGATTCTTGTGTATCTTCTGTATTGGCGCTGGCAGGTAAGCCAGATACGGCAGTTTGATGTTGATGAGTTTTCCCACCTGCATTGGGCCGCCCAAGTAGCCCGCGGGCAGCGGCCATACGCGGATTTCTTTACGTACTTTTCACCCGGATTCATGTGGGTGCTGACGCCGATATTTTGGATATACGGAGTATCATGGAGTGTTTTTACGGTAGCGCGCACCGTTTCTTTTGTCATATTTTTAGGGATGTTAGGGAGTTTAGGGTACCTATTTGGGATAACACGAGGATGGAAGTGGGCGTTACTCCCTGTTGTCATTCTGGCTTTTCTGCCGATGCCGTATGACAAGTTTCTGGAAATCCGGCCGGATAACCTAGCGACGCTGCTGGCCACTCTCGGGGTGATAGGGGAGGTTATTGCGATACAGAAGAAAAAAAATATCTGGTGGGTGGTGTCGGGGTTTTTCTATGGTTTATCTCTGTTATTTTTAATAAAAATGGCCCCGTTTGTCATTGTCGGCATTGGTATTGCCGGATGGGTGAGTTATCAGAGGAAAATCACGCAGGGACTCACATCGATCGTCGGCGGATTGTTGATTCCTCTGGCCGGATTATTCAGTTGGTCCGTTCTCACAGGAACGATGCATGCGATGTGGCGTGCACTCTTGATCACACCGGTTGAAATTTTTACTCACCTGAATGATTTCATGGCGGCAAGCCTGTTTTTCCATCCCAATTCTGCGTTTTACGGGGGAAACGGACAGACGATAACTGCCGGGCTGGTAGTCAATCATGCGTTATGGATATGTGCCATTTTTGTCGGCACATATCGCGTCCTGACACCGTATGTGAAGGCCAGAGGGAATACGGAAGGCGTACAGACAGAAATACTTCTCGCACTGACGTTTTTATTGGTTGCATGCGGATACGTTAAATTTTTTCCGTCAAAATACAGTCAGTACCTCATCCCGGTTGCCGTTTTTGTTGCATACTACGCCGCTGACGGTATCTCGCTATTTTTTGACTGGCTGGAGCGCGCCGGGGGATATGCATCGCTGGTCATAGTAATCGGTGGATGTGTGTATATATTGGGCGCCGTTACTCTATCGGTCAATGTGCAAAAGCTTAATTTTACCAATGTCGGGCAGCGCGTAGAGTTTGAGCAACTGGTGCGGACCGTTCCTCTTTCTGCCCGCGTCGTGGATCTGGATGGCCGGATGCTATTTTGGGCCAATGGGTACCCTGCCTGCTGCCTGCCCTTTGATTATTATCTTCCCTACGTCACGAATGCGCCTCAATCACTTGCACTGTATCTGCCCGCTCATCCGGCTGACTATCTGTATGACGGAGAGGGAACGAGACTTGCAATGCTCTCATTCGAGAGTTTAGCATATGTACGGTCGCACTTTGTCCCTGTCGCAGGGTGGGGCGAGCGGCTATGGAAGAGATTATGAGCATCATGTCCGGATATGTTCAAAAACAGAAAAAACTTCTTGCGCCATACATCGGAGGGTCGCGATCGCTGTTGGATTTCGGGTGCGGTGACCTGTCGCTTTCTAAACTACTGCACACAGAGTTTCCCGCACTCGCGATTACCGGCGTGGACGTGGTGGATAGCGGTATTCGGGCCGACGGGATTACATTCCGGCTTTATGACGGCAAAACGCTGCCGTTTAAAAATAATACATTTGATGTAAGTATCAGCTACCACGTGTTTCATCACACGAGCGATCCGCGAGCCGCATTCGGCGAGCTTGCCCGTGTTACTAAAAACAAATTATTAATTGTTGAGCCCTGCCTGCCGGCAGGCAGGCGGTCTGGAATAGATCTCTTTTTTATGAAGATTCTCGACAGGTTTGGGAACGGCTGGCGGGGAGTTACCATCCCTATGCCGTTTACGTTCAGGTCGGAGGCTACGTGGCGGCGTTTCGCCAGGGAATTTCACTGGAATGTCGCCGAAACGAAAACTGTGGGTGTGCTCCCCCGGTGGCTGCCGATCGGAGAAACCAAGTTGTTCGTGTTGACAATCGGGCTCAACCGCTATACAAAGACTACACCATGAGGGGTAAACCATTTCTTTCGGTGATTATCCCTGCCTACAATGCAAGCGGAACGCTTGGGAAACTCCTTGAGTCACTCGCGAAATCAACGTTTAAAAATTTTGAAGTTATTGTCGGCGATGATGCATCCAATGAGCAGTATTTAGTCGGAAAAGGCGTTACCATCGTCCGTTTAACGCACAACAAGGGGCCGGCGGCGGCGCGCAATGCCGCGGTCAAACGGGCTCGCGGAAACGTTCTGGTGTTTTTGGATGCCGATGTTACCGTGTATTCGGATACGCTTGCGAAGATAGCCGGTAAATTTAAAGAAGACCATGACCTGACGGCCATTACCGGTGTCTGGGACAAACACCAGCGCACGAAATCATTTTTCCCCCAGTTTAAGGCCATCCGGGACTGGAGTTATTGGACCAACGAACGCGACCGTGACGGCTATTATTACCTCTTCAGTACCCGGATTGCCGCCATACGACGGGATGTATTTACCAGGCTCGGCGGCTTTAACGAAGCATTCCGGCAGATGGAAGACGTGGAGCTTACCTACAGGATCGCCAAGCGCTACGCAATTATTTTTGCACCGGACGTGCGGGTGCACCATGAGTTTGAAGGATTTTTCCCTATTGCCAAAAAATATTTCTGGCGCAGTTTTTACTGGACAAAGTTGTACGGCGCCCGCCGGAAATTTGATCCGGTTGCAACGACCATGTCGGAGACGGCTACAGCTATTTCCGGTGTGGGGTTTATCGGTTTATGCGCATGCGGGTTTTTATTTGCGGGTTTTTCAACAATTTTCAATTATCCCTTCGGCCTCGCTCAGGGCGGGCATTTTTCAATTTTCAATTATTTTTCAATTATTATTTTTCAATTTTCAATTATTTTTCTATTGATTCATAGTATCCTATTGCGGAGATTTTTATGGTTTTGTTATCGTGAGAAGGGGATAGGATTTACCGTGAAGGCCTTCGGGACAGGACTGGTGTTGTATGCAGTCATACTGACCGGATCGCTCTATTATCAGCTAAAAAAGACTATATGACGTGCGTATTGTGCGGGGCTCATACGTTTACCAGCGTCTGGGGAGTGAAGAAATGTATAACCTGCGGGTTGGTGCAGGTGGTGCCGATGCCCAGTGAGAAAAAAATACATGGGCTGTATGACGATGATATGCAGCATTTCGAGCCGTATATCGCCCAGATTCCGGTTCATAGGAAATATTTTAGAAAGACGCTGCAAGCTGTCATCCCCGCGAAGGCGGGGATCCGCGTTTCTTCGATAAAACCAAAACCGATCCGCCAGCTGGCGGATGACAAAAAACCAAAACTGCTGGATATCGGTTGCGCAATGGGAATACTTTTGGAAGAGGCAAAAAGAGCAGGGTATAGCGTACAGGGTATAGATATATCTGCTGATGCAGTAGCATATTGCCGGAAGAAAGGACTGCCCGTTTATCAGGGAACCGTAACCAGTCCCGCCGTGGCGGGACTAAATTCGTTTGATGTCGTTACCGCGTTTGAAATCATCGAACATGAGCGTGAACCACTACCCATGATGAAGAGGATACATAAATTACTCAAAAATGGAGGTATTGCCGTCCTGACGACCCCGAATCACGATAGTGGTTGGCGGAAAATTATGGGCAGGTGGTGGGTAGGATACCGGCACCCGGAACATGTGACGTTCTGGGATCCCGCGACACTACGGGAACTGTTTAAACGGGCGGGGTTTGAGAATAGTATCATCCGCCGCGACTGCCCCAGGCCGTTTCCGTTATCATTTGTCTTTATACGGGGGGCTGATTATGTGCCCTGCCTCGCCGGCAGGCGGGCGTGGGCAGCATGGGTGTTAAAACCCGTCGGTCAGCTCTTGGAACGATTTAAAATACGCAACCCTATCAATCCGTGGGACGACCTTATTGTTATCGGGAAAAAATAGATGTTGACAATGTAATACAAATGTAATACACTATGACTAAGATTACCGTTAAAAAGTTAGTCTGGGACAGTGCAAATATTTCGCATATACGGAAACACTGGGTTACTAAAGAGGAAGTTGCGATTGCAGTTGAGCGTCTTGGATATCATAAGCACACATATAACAAACGATACCTGCTTGTCGGAAGAAGCGGAAAACGGATTATCTCTGTAGTAATAAAAAGGCAAGCACGCACCGTTTATTATGTGGTAACCGCCAGAGACGCGGATAAAAAAGAACGAAGGAGGCTATATGAAAAAGAAAATGCGTAGTCGCATACCAACATTTAAAACTCTTGCCGAGGAGGCCCGATTTTGGGATACGCATAGTTTTGCAGATTTTGAAGACGAGCTCAAAGATGTCGATATTGTTGTCGAACTACAGAAGCCGGCGGAGGAAACGTTAATTCTGCGGATACAAAAATCCCTAAAGAACAGGCTTGCGAAGATCGCGAAGAAACAAGGGATCAGTATATCAAGTTTAAGCAGAATGTGGCTTATGGAGCGGTTACGTGCGATGGGGTGATCGGAGTCCGAAATATCGTTGCCGCAGGATTCTGGAATACCGGAACAAGAACATTGGGATACAAGGCAGCGGCATTAAAAAACTTCTTTTCATCCTGGCCCCAATAGACATACGAAATATTCTCGCGGGATAGAATATTGCGCGCCTGACTATCCGTCAGTTGCCCGGAATAGAACCCGGCGGCTATCTGATACCGCTGTTCCCAGTCGAGGGCCCCGGGAGTTTCACCTAAGAAAACGCGCGCCGAGCCATATACCGGGATAATCTCGCCGAAATATTTCATGACCATGACGCCGCTATTTTTCGGAATGGTTGTTAGAAACCGGATCGCATCCCATTCCTCCCGCAACAGATAGACATTCGTGTAGATTCTTTGCTGGTCGCCAAACGCCTTTCTGGTGTAGCTTACCGTAAGGAAGAGTGAGGCGGCAAGCATGAGGATGACTGCAATCTTGGCGGCGTGATGGCCGGCCGTCCGGCCGATTTCCCGTACTCCCATTGCGGCTAAAATTCCCGCGGGCACATAGGCGTACCCGTCTACCAACCGGAAATTAGCCAGCGGGAAAATGGTGAGATGTGTGAGCGGGATATAGAGAAGCGGTCCTACGACCCATGTAGTCGTGAGGACGACCGTCAGATGCATAGACTCCGTTATACGGTGCCACGCGCGCAGGAGCGCGACCCAGAGGAATATGGTGGCCGGCAGATACAGAAGAAGGGATGAGAGATAATTGACAAGAACCTCTCCGTCCGTCACCCAACGCTTTTCGTCCAGATTAAAATATTTCCACATATTGCTGGAGTCCATTTGGAGTTTGGTAAATAGTCCTACCAGCCCCAGACAAACGATGATCGTAACGAACGCCGGCATGATTTTATTCGTTTGGCCGCGAATGTGGGACCACACAAACCAAGCAGCGAATACCGTGATAACGAGGACCATGGTATATGCGGGCATAATGAGGGTTCCGCCAGTGGTGAGCAGTGCGATACCAACCAACCGTTGCCATGGATTTTTTATAAAAAGGAATACACTTCCGACGAGCAGTAACCCCAGTGCTTCTGCCAGTACATGATGCGGGAGCCCGAAATGCCGAAGTACCACTTCCTGCGGGAAGTAGCTGAATATGATGGGGCGTACAAACGCGAGTGACGCGATATTTTTTATCTCTGATACGAGTGGCCCGGGTTCCAGCCCGAGGGTAAAAAGGACTGCAAGCGATTGGAGATTTCTGGGCAATATGGTGACAATAAACCAGTACGTTGCAAGGAAGAGGATGAGGCCGGCCCCCACACGGGTTACCATGTAGATTGCGACCGGATCAAACGAAAAAATTTGAGCGATTTTGCCTAAGAATACATACAACAATTGTACATACACTGGCTGATTCGGCCTGGTCGTGTAAGGATTATAGATGCTCCAAGCTCCCTCTTTGGACTCACGAATATATGCCGTGTACGACCCTTGCCCGTGAAGGATAAAATAGCTTCGATCAGGAGGACTTATTGAGAATGGCCGCAGGGTTATCCATAGAAACAAACCCAGCTGGAGTACAAAAAGGAGGACGGTAAGGAAGAATGGATTGGTTGGTATGGACAGCCGGCGTTTCAGCATAGACGTCGACGATTATGGTGTTGTCGTGTGTTGGAGGGCGTCCAGTTCGTTTTTGATCTTCGCATAATCCGAACTTTCCGGAGTAACTAGCTTCAGCGTGTTGGTTAATACTTTCGCTTGGTTTACCGTATCGCCTTTGAGTTTATACACATTTGCCAGGTTGTAGTACGCGTTGGCATACGACGGGGCCAGCTGTATTGCCCGCTCAAACACGGCAATGGCATTATCGTATTGATTCTGGGTGACGAAGACGCTTCCGATATTGACGAAAAGATTCGGGTTGGACGGGTCCAGCTTCACGGCTGTCTGGTAGGCCGTAAGCGCCCAATTGGCGGCATCTGTTGCGACCGGAATAATCGCTTGATAGGTGAGCCCCAGGTTTTCCCACGCAGCGATATTGGTGGTATTGAGGGTGACGGCGATTTTTGCTTCCGTGACGGCCTGTTGCATGAGTTGTCCGACGAGCTGCCGGTTCTGGTCAGTATTAGTACCGGCACTGGAACTAGCGGAAGGATTGTTTAGACTCGTTGCGATGCTGTTGGCCAGAGCTAAACTTGTCTGGCTATAGGAGATATGGTACCGGCTTAAAAATGTATTGGCCCGGATTGCCTGAATTTGCCGGTTATACGTTTTGGTTCCGTCATTTGCCTGGGCGGCACGAAGCGAGCGGAAAAAGTACACCTCCGCCGTGTATGCGCGGATCAAAAAGTAGAAAGAACCTGCCGTCACCAGCATCAGCAGGATGCCGGCCGATATACGGATCCAGGACGGCTTGACGGTAATCGGTTTTGGCGCCGGCCTGTCACCCTCCGCGAGGATAAGGATGATAGCGATGACGGCAAGAAGCGGTATGGTCGGCGGAATAAGCAATAAACTTGCGATACAAAGACATTTGGTGAAAAAAAGCCATTCTTTTTTGTTGCCGCTGACGAGGTTACCGACCAAAATCAATGCCCCGGCAAGTCCGGTAAGGCCATAGACGGTGAGGATATGGAGGAAAAAGTCAGCATTCGTCGCAAAAATGACGTTGGCAAGCGGACCCGTATTAAGGCTCGCCGGGCGGACAAAGGTGAATGCGGTGACAAAGTTTTCGGCCCCGACGCCTGCTGCGGCAGAGGTAGAATTTTTAAAAATTTGGGAAGCCACCACCATACCAACGTCAAACGGCAACACACCGGCCGCTTTCAGAATGAATTGGGAGAGGGTAACAGTCGTCCCGATCGCGATAATGATAAGAGAAATGACAAGTAACGCTACCGCGCCGTGTTCCTGATGTTTTTTGAACGAGGTGACCGCATCCGGTATTACGAGAGAGAGTGTTATGAAAAATAAGGCTATCGTAGTGGTCACGGAGCCGGTCGGGGTCCAGAGCGGATCCGCAAGAAATTGAACCTGCGGTAGCACGAGTTTTCCCATGCCGAGCGCCTGGTAGAGTGCAATAAGACCTACGAGTCCCGTTACCGTGTAGAGCACCCGCCTGAGGTACATTTTGTCCTGTTTCGTCATGGAAGAACCGGCAAGTATAAGAATGGTGAGAGCCGCGAATGTCACCGGTCCCAATGGTGAAAGCAATGCCTCGATTTTATTGGTTGAAGCGGCTATAAGTCCGACGAGGGATGCGAGAGTCAGTACCGCGAATCCGAGGGCTCCCCAAGGAAGTGCCGCGCGAAGCGGTGTTTTCACCCGAAAAAGCGCGACAGCCCAAATAATCAGGACAAGGAGGGCCCCGACGGAGAGGAGCATCCACTTATTTGTGTCATAAAAGTTTTGGGCCGTGGGGAGGAAAAATAGAGGAGTGAGACCCAAAATAACGATGGAAAGTTTTTTCGCCATGGTAGTATTAATACTAGCAAATATTTTGCAAATGTAAATATGAGAAAGCAGAAAGTATAGAGATGTATATAGATAATTATTTTAGTTTATAGATACGTTCTACAAAAGACCACTTAATATCAAAAAACAAAAAATTATAGATCAATATGCATCAAACTATACAGGAGTTGCATTTTATTATTGACGTGCGATACTACGTTTAGCATGAAAAAATTTCAGAGGGGGTTTACCCTCATTGAGATTCTTATCGTTGTTTCCATCATTGTTCTCCTTTCTATGGCCGTACTCATGAATATTTTCGGACAGATGGCACATGCTACGGATATTAAACGGAAAACGGATTTATACACCCTGAGCAAATTCTTTGAAGATTACTATAACGACAACGGTGCATTTCCGGCTCAATCGG
>JAPLWC010000071.1 GCA_026396845.1 Candidatus Gottesmanbacteria bacterium | reverse complement strand
GTGCCGGCTCCCTGATAGAAAATGAGTTTCTGGTATGCGCGCTGGGTAGGCAGTTGACTGACCCACCGCGGCATATATTCATTCTGTATGGTGGTAGTCGCCTCATTTGTCGTGTAATACCCTTCCGGTAAATTGATATACTGTACCGTCTTTAAGGCCAATACAGTCGACCATGCGCCGAATGCGATACAGAGTACTATAAACGGAACGCGGAAAAACATTCGTAGATAATGCAACACATACCCCACCAACCAGCAGCCGATAACTACGTTCAGGGATAAGAATCTGAAAGGATATTGAAAAATGTGTGCAAGGAAATTCGATCGCCAAAGGAAAGCGCCGGTCGGCAAAACCACGAAGAGTGTAAAAATAAACAAATAAACGAAAAAGGTTTTTTCTCTCATTGGCGGTTTTCGGATGAATATCGCGATGCATGCCGCAACTATCCCTGAAAAACCCAACAGCGCCACCCGCGGGCCGGTAATAAAATACGCAGCCGGATTGGCAACTTGTACCGCGTCAAACAATACGTATTTACGCTCATATAACGCCGGAAACCAAAAAAACGTCACCATGCCGATACCCAATAAGAACATGAGCCAATAATCGCGCCACTGCCCGAGGATGGTAATATATAAAACATAAAATACCAAAACCAGAACCGCAAGAGAATTATGGCTGACAATAAGAAGCGATACGGCAACTGCAAACAGCCATGCTTTTTTCGAAGCGATTGAATACAGACCCATCGCTGCCCATGCGAGCGCCAAAATCTCTCCGACAGAACCCCGTGTGTACAGATCAAATAACAGATAGGAACGGTATGGAAATAGTGTTTAAGCCACCAAAACGTGAAACATGTTCCGACAAGCACCGAGCTTCCAAGAATTATTTTGATAGAATCGATGAATGAAAATCCAATAATATGAACAAGTGAACCGAGATACAGAAGTCCGGGATAGTTAAAATTTGCTACCGGATACCCGTAACTATAATTTAATCTTCCCAAAAAACGTACCGGGAATTGTCCTTCCCGTAAACTCTGGAAAAAGGCGCTCAATCGTATAATCATCCATCCGCCGTCATCAGAGATAAAAAAGCCCGGGTGGAAAAGTCCTGATAAAACGAAGAGCAAAAATCCCAGCAAAACGAGCAGTGATAAGGCAAGAATGATTCCCTGGTGCCGTTTCATATTCCCGACGCCTGAGGAAGTACCTCATATAATCGCATAAACTTTACGGCATTCTGCCCTTTTTGATATTGTGCAATAAGCTTCATCGGCCATGGCGGGACGTTTTGCTTCTGACTAAAGATCATGTACGTCGGGTTTTTCTTTGCCTGATCGATCATCTCCTGTGGTATATCGCTTGGAATAGGATATATCCCTTTAATCGTAACGTTAGGATTATCTACCAAATACAACTCAACGGCATAGGGCAGAAGACCGAATGTGCCGTCCGTATACACCGTTATTTTTCCTTTCTGTGACTCTTTCAGTAAAAATGCATTCACCTGACTGATACCCCAACCGGCCGGCCAATCGTTAATATATTGTCCCGCATCAGCACTGGGAATCGGTGCATACATCGGATTGGTAATAATATAATAATCCGTATAGAAGCTTCCGAAGAAAAGTACTACGACCAATACCCATCGCCACACGGAACCTCCGAAATGATTCCAAATCCAGTCTACGGCCACAGCGGAAAGGATCATAAGCGGAAGTATCATAAAAAAGATAAACCGCGGGTATAATACCCTCCCATCCAAGGCTAGTGCAAAAAACGGAGCGAACCACCAGCCTAAAAGCAGTAATTTTTCCCTCGGAAATTTCCATAATGAAAATCCGGCTATCATTGCGGACAGAAAAATCGGCCAGGTCAGATAATGGATTGCCCAATCAAAGAGACCGTGAATGTTGCCCAGAAGAAAATTAAACGGGTGAGTCAGCCATTCTTTAAACGTATAGATAAACACTGCGTCTTTTTGTCCTATCATGCCGAAAAGCGGAGAAAGCCGCAGCACGCTATAGAGAAGCTGGGAAATAACCGCAGCCAACACTGCAAGAACGAGCCATTTCCAAAATTTTGGTGTTTTGAATATTAATGTCCCGGGAAGCATATACAGACTTAAAAATCCCGACGTCTTATTGAGCATTCCCATGCCGAGTGTCAGTCCTAAAAGCAATGCTACGTCCAGACGCACGCGCCGTACAAGGTCGTAAAAAATCCCGCCAAGACCGATACCAACCGGCCGGCAACCAGAGGGTCGCGGATAAACCGCAGAAATACCATCATAATCCAGGTAAATAAGGGCTGTTTTCCGTCTACAAGGGAAATAAACCGCCAGTTTGGGTCCCGGCTGCCGATTTGGGACCAACGTATATAAATAGCTTCATCCGTAAAAATCGGGAGCTTCGTAAGGTTCGTGAGCCTCGTGACAAAGAAAAGCACTGCCAAACCGGCAACAAGAAGCAGAAGACTAGCCCACCCACGCCTGAATATAGCCATAGTCAAATTATACCTGAGGCTTCTTTGCGGGGCAAATGAGGTTGCGGACACCGATCCAGATAAGAGAAAGAATGACAGGTATGACGATTGCCCAGAATTTTAGCGTTTGCACCGGAGGGTCGTAGTTGCCCATGTATAAAAACGGTGCGTAGGTAAGCAACAATCCGAGGGACAGGCCGGTGCCGACGGTGAGCGCCCATTCAAGCGACGGCAACAGGGCGTAAAACGGCACCAGCCACACCACGTACCATCCGAGAATCTCCCGCTGAGACGCAACCAACAAGAATCCGATAATCATCGCCCACAGCGCAAGCTTTCGCTGCCAGCCGACAAAAAAGACCGGAATTATGAATATCGTCATGAGTTTTGCTGCCACCGATAATGAAAGCGCAAAAAACGACGCCCACCGTTTTTTCTGAAGATACAGGTAATATGCAATCATCACAATCGCCATCATCACCATGTCATTATGCCCGCTGACTAATGTTTCGAATATAACAAGAGGATTAAAGGCAAATATCGCCATACCCATGAGTTTCCGCTCTGGCTCAAGTTTCGCAAGAATCTTACCGATGTAGATAATGGTAATGATGTAGGCGGCCGCGACCAGCATTTTTATATTCCACATAATCACCAAAAAATACCCAAAACCCAATAGATACGCGGGGAGAGTTAGTAAAATCCAAAACGGCGTATAGGCACTCGGCAAATGCGTCCAGTGCATGAACGAAAGCCATGGCTCAACACCGGTAAATTGAAGCGGAATAACCGTATAGGGATTCTTATGATAGAGAAGCACTGTTTTTGCGGTAAACATATAGTTGAAAAAGTCATAGGAAAACGCCGGATACGAGAATATAAGAATCGCGGTCATGATGCCGACGGTCCGCCAAAACATACTCACGGATACGGTTTTTTTTCGCACTGCTGTCAGGAAAAATCCATACAGGAGAAAAAATACAACGACGAGTATGAGGTACAATGTTGTGGAAATCGGTCTGTCAAAATACCCGATATACTGAAAACCTTTCTCAAGAAACTGATAAATATTTACCCGCGAGAGCGTCAGACTTAAATCAACCTGCGTATAAGAAAATAAGAATAGTGCGATCGAAGCGAGTGAGTATGCGAACAATAATTTTTTATTCATACAGCCCTCGCCATGCGTTTATCCGGATTTTGACGATATCCATAAATCCTTGGAGAGAATCGATCATCGGATTGACGCGGCGGGTTTCCACATAATGCCATTCTACCGGTACCTCCTTGATTTTGTATCCCATTTTTTTTTGCTAAAAACAGCATTTCAATATCAAATCCTGCCGTTACCATTGATCCGCTGACTATATGGACCTCCCCATACAATTTCAAACGGTGAAAAATATCCTTGGCCACTGCGTTTTTAAACGCTTTAAATCCGCATTGCGTGTCTCCGATACCCCGAAGACCCAGGATAATGCCCCGAAGTATCATGAATCCTCTTGCCATAACCCGCCGCGTGAAAGGCGCGCCCTGACGCTGCCCGCTTCGCGATCCGATCACCACGTCATACCCCTTTTCAAACCACGGAAGCACTTTGGCAAGCTCAGTGATGGGTGTCGCCTGATCGAGATCCGTAAACAGCACTATTGAACCGTGGCTCCCAAGCATGCCGGTAATGACGGTTGAGGCCTTTCCCTGATGGGGATTGTGTATCACGGAAAATCCCGGGTTTGCCTTTACAAACGCATCGAGAAGTTCGCGCGTTCCGTCTGTAGAACCGTCGTCCACAATAATAGCTTCCCACTGGTATGACGCACGCTCCAGGAATCGCGACACTTTATCCAGCGCCCCCAAACGGATATTGGTTTCTTCGTTATATGCAGGAATAACCACGGACAGATCTATCTTTCCCATACGTTACTTTCCAGTATAATGTACCAACCTGAATATTTTCACGAACGGTACGTCCCATTCCCCGGTAATCTCTGCCCTGCCAAACCCGGCTATTTCCCACAACGGATGCCCCAGCGGCTTGCAATCGGATAATTCGCAAATGACGATCAGTTGATCCGTCACTGTGGTACGTTTGGGATCTACCTGGTCATTCTCTAAAGTGACCGGTGTGCGGTGCGCAATTTCAAAAAAATACCGGTACGTATGATCCGAATTGGAACCTGTTATAAGAGCAAAATTAAATGGTTTCCCGCCGGTTTGGGCCAGCGCCGTCTGTGCAATAAGTCTCGCTTGGGCCAGCTGGTTATTCGGGGGATATATAAACGGCCTGCCCTGCCAGTTAAAAAACATGAGCCACCCCCAAAGAATGACCGCCGGTATCTTGCCGTACCTGGTCTTCCACACGGCAAAAAAAAGCAATCCCATCAGCAAAAACGGCAGAGTAAACATGATACCGAAATAATAATCATAAATTGCCTTTTGATAAAAACCAAAAAGAAGGACGATCGTAGAAAACCAGATGAGCAATAATTGCGAAGCGTGATACAACCGGATTTTGGTCGGAATTCGGTAGACCAGCAGTACAATAAGAAACACAAAACTTATAAAAATAGTCGTCCGTGTGCCGATAAACCACAACGAAAGCTGCCATGGGGGCAATGATTTCCACAAAGCCCCGTCCGGAAGCCGGTACAACAGCCTCCCGAATAATCTAAACACAACATCATCGATCGTGGTAAAAAATCCCGGTGCAACCCCCGTATCTTTACCTGCCAGAACAAACCGGATGACGGATTGGGTATTGGGAAACCCGTGACGCACCTCAAATGCTAGGAACGGACAGTAACCGATGATACATCCGATAAGTACCCAAAGTACACTCCTCACAATCGGAAGTGTTTTAGCATTCAGAATCAGCCAGATAGCGGTAACTACAAACAGGAACAGGAATAAATAATGAAGCTGTAGCCCGATCCCAAGCACAATCCCGATCCAAAGAAGCGTCGAGGTGCGTTTCTTTTCCGCCGCGGACCATAATAAATAGATAAGCAAAAGCGAGAAAAACGGCACGAGATTCGGATTCCATGAAGAACGTGAATATGCAATAACCAATGGTGAAAGCGCATACAGGCTTGCAGCAACGAGTCCCGCCAGTGGGCTGATGAAATCTTTCCCCACTTTAAACACGAGAAAGACGGTCGCGATTCCGAAGAGCGCCACCATAATGGCGGGGCCGACCGGATTCAATTTCCACGCCCACAAAAACGGGAGCATAAAATAATAATAAATAGGACCGAGGAAAAAACCTCCGACCGATGCCGTAGGCCCCAGAAGCGTGAACTTATGGTTCACGATCATGTGCATAACGACCAGAACGTCCCGCCCCTCGTCCCCCAAAAACGTCATGTAACCGGATATTTTGTACAGCCGCAGGTACGCGGCGACACACAAAATAATTATGAAGGGAATAAGCCACCAGCGTCGTTTTATTTTTTCCATATTACTTTTGAATAGATAACATAATTCCAAACAAGAAGAAGTGCGGTTCCAACAAGGAAGAAAAGAAAATACTGCCTGTCGCCCACTAAGCGAATTCCCGCCCAGATTGTCCCCGTCTGGATAACAACGACGCCGAATGCACTTGTAGCGTAAAATTGAGCCAGCTTGGTTAAATATTGTCCGATTCCGGATATTTTTTGATGCCGGAATGTCCATATGTTATTCAAATTAAAGTTAGAAAATATCGCTATTGCGGCTCCGACGAGATTTGCCCATGTCGCGGACCAATTCACGTTATGCAACAAGATTAAAATAACTGCATTGAGGATAAATCCTATTCCTCCTACGACAAGAAACTTCCCGAATGATCCCGTGACTATTTCCCGGAATTTTGCGACAGCGATGTATGAGTAAATATTGAAAATATATTCCGCGGGTGCTATTTTGGAGTGTCCGAATAGCCTATCCGTAAATATGGATCCTCCCGGAATATATCTGCTGCCGATGACAAAATCAGCCCCGTTGTCTATCGCGCGTAAAAACTCCGGCGCTGCTGCCGGATCATGGGATAAATCCGCATCCATCTGAAGCAAAATATCCGCGTTCAGTCGGGTGACCGCGTACGTCATGCACCGCAGCAGTGCTTTTCCCAAACCCTCTTTTTTCCCCGTAATAAGATACACACTTTTGTGTGTTTTTTGGTATTCTTTGACCAACTCTTGAGTTCCGTCTGGAGATGTATCATCGACAACCAGGTAGGAAACAGTGTGCCGCTTGAATCCTCTAAATACCGTTTCAAGCCGGTCAAGAAGTATGATAATATTTTCTCGTTCGTTATACGTGGGAATAATAACGACAACCTTCATATGGTAGACGTTAGACGCGTTCGCGCCAATAGTTGAGGAGATCCTCCATCGTTTTTTTGAAGGGGATTTCCGGCTTCCAACCGGTTTTTGCCACAAATTTGCTGTTATCTCCTAATAAAACCGGCACGTCTGAAGGGCGCATACGTGATTGATCCGGTTGGATCTTCACTTTTGTTTTCGTGAACGACAACAACAAATTAAGCATATCACCGATTTTTATAGTCATTCCGCTGCAAATATTGTATACGTCACCGGGATCACATTTTTCCACCGCGGCGAGATACCCTTTTACCATATCACGGACGTCCGAATAGTCACGGCTGGCGGTGAGATTTCCGACATGAATGACCGGCTCCTGTTTACCCTTTTCTATCATGGCGATTTGTTTGGCAAAATTGGATTCT
>JAPLWC010000053.1 GCA_026396845.1 Candidatus Gottesmanbacteria bacterium | reverse complement strand
AATGATCATGGTTGAGAATCCGTTCCGCGTCGGAAATAATGACGTTATTCGGGCTGGCTACCCCCCAGGGAAGTTCAACGAGCCAATCAAGATACGCGCGCACGTACGATGACTCGGGATTATACTGGGACATCTGAATGAGGCGTGCCAGTTCTTTTTCCGCTTTCGCGCGCACGTCCGCCGGCATGCCTGCTTTTTTGATTTTGTCGGCAAGTTCTTTGTATTCCTTGTTTCCGTCATCTTCGCCGAGCTCTTTTTCAATCGTCTTCATGCGCTCGCGCAACACCTGTTCGCGGACGTTTTTATCGAATTTTTCCTGCGTTTTATTGGCTATTTTCTTTTCCAGCTCGAGAATTTTCACTTCGCGCGACAAATAGGTAACTTCTTTTTCCAGACGGCTTTTGACGGAAACCAGTTCCAACAGTTCCTGACGCTCATTCGGTTTGATATCGAGGACTCCCGCCACCTGATAGGACAACACCTGCGGCGAAACGCCGGACATGATGTTCATGAAGGTCAGAAAATCCATGGTCTTCCCGAGTTTTACGGCCTGCCGGAGTTCATTGGTGAGATGGTTGAAGAGTGCTTTCATCTCTTCGTCCTCCTCTATGGTATCGGCAATGGTAATTGCCCTTGCAACAAAGAACGGCTCAATCGCTTCATAGGAGAGAATTTCCACTTTGGACACACCGCGCACGAGCGCATTGATTTCCCCCTCGTTTTTCATCATCTGGACAATCTCACCGACGGTGGCGATGTTATAAAGGTCGGACGGTGTCGGATCGTTCACGTTGGGATTCCGCTGCATGACGAGGATGACGCGCTTGGCCGAAGATTGGCCTGCTTCTATTGCGGAAACGCTCCGCTGACGGCCGAAGGTTAATATCATTTCCGTGCCGGGGAATACAATCCCGTCTCTGATCGGAACGACCGGCAATACAACTTCTGATGGGTTAAGTAGTTCTTCCATAATGTCTTTCTAGCACTCGAGTATAACAACTGCTAAAGTATCCGTCAAGAGGGCGGCTATAACATTATATAAACTCACTGAGGAGTTCCTGAATTGGCGGGTTTTCGGCTGTAATGACGGCCTCATGATCTTCGCTCGTCGGTTTATCCTCTTTGTAAAAAATGCCGACGGGGATTTTGTTCCCCCATTCCATGGCTTTCTCCAGGGCTTTCATTTTGTTGTCAGGCGTTTCAATTGTATATATGCGCTCCCTATACCACTGGTACGTGTGCACTTTATCAAACGTCACGCAGGGCTGAAGGATATCGATAACGGCAAATCCTTTATGTTCAACGGCCGCTTTGATAAGTGCAGTCAACCCGGGCGCATCTCCCGCAAATCCGCGTGCCACAAACGTAGCACCGGCGGTGATGGCAAGCGTCAGCGGATTGACCGGTTCATCGAACACACCTTCCGGTGTAGATTTGGTTTTGAATCCTGCTTCGGCCGTCGGAGATGCCTGGCCGGTCGTAAGTCCATACACCTGATTATCGTGAATGAGGACCGTGATATCGGGATTCCGTTTGGCAGCGTGAATGAAATGATTGCCGCCCTCCCCTAAGCAATCACCGTCCCCGGATACGACAATGACCGGAAGAGCGCGGTTGGCAAGCTTTAACCCCTGCGCAACCGGCAGCGTCCGGCCGTGTAAAGCCGCAACGCCGTACATTTTCATCCAATCATCCATATTGCCGTGGCATCCCACGCCGTATACTACGACGCCGTCATCCGTGCCGATATTAAGCTGGGTCAGCGCGTTTTTAAGAGACAGCCAGATGCCGAAGTTGCCGCACCCCGGACACCAGGTAGGTTTTATTTCCATAAAGCACTCACTTTCTCAACGATTTCTTCAGGAAACCAAATTCTCCCGTCGTTTTTCAATAATTTGTCTTTCATAAGGATGCCCGTGTGTTCACGAATTAGGGCTGCTAACTGACCCGTCGCGTTCTGTTCCACATCCACGAGGTGTGTTGCCGGGGACAACAATTTCATTGTTTCTTCGGTCGGAAACGGATAGATCCATGAAAAATGCACAAGTTTCGTTTTTTTGCCTACAGCCTCCAACAGTTTCATGGCTTCCAATACCGGACCCCTCGTACTTCCCCAGGTCACAAACGTGATTTCCGCCTCTGTATCTCCGAACACCGCCGGCGTGCGGACATCTTTTTTCATGGCTTCAAATTTTTTCAGGCGCTTTGCAGACATCGCAACCCGTATTTCCGGTTTTTCCGTCACGTGGCCAACTTCATCATGTTCGTACGAGTTTGCGCAGTAATACCCGCCTTTTTGGCCGATAAAGCTGCGCGGTGAGATACCATCGGGAACCGATAGATCATACCGGGGTTTGCCATCCGCCAATATTTTTCCCCGGTCAATCACCACATCGCCGGACATGTGGGCCTTGGGTACACACCATTGGCTTTCATTGATATATTTGTCCGTAAGAACGAATACGGGCACCTGATACCGGTCTGCCAGATTAAATGCGTCGACCGTCAGAGCATACGCGTCAGCGGCATCGGCGGGAGCCAACACAATCCGCGGAAACTCTCCGTGCCCGGCATGAATAACAAACTGGAGTTCCCCCTGCTCGCTCCACGTCGGCATGCCGGTTGACGGCCCCACACGCATCCCGAGGTCTATAACCAGCGGCACTTCTATCATACCCGCCCAGGATAAACCCTCCACCATAAGCGCAAATCCTCCGCCTGATGTGGCCACCATGCTCCGGACTCCGGCCAGTGACGCGCCTATTGCCATATTGATGCCCGATATTTCATCTTCCGGCTGTTTATAGACGATGTTTAAACGTTTCGCATGGTCCGCCAAAAAGGTAATAAGCGCATTTATGGGTGTCATGGGATATATGGCCGCAAATTTTAAACCTGCTCTTGCAGCCCCGATGCCGATTGCCTCACTGGCGTTGACGATGAGCTGGTCTTCTTTTTTGGTTGCAGGAGAAAGGTTCATGGAGTTTTCGCTCCCGTATGTTTGTTTGACGTAGTCGTAACCCGCCCGTGCAATATCCACGTTCCGTTTGATGACATCCACGCCTTTTTTCTTAAACTGGTCTGCGATCACCGTCTCAAAATTTGCAAACGGTCCGCCCAAAAGGGCGAGACTGGCGCCTATGGCAACCGTATTTCGCATCACCGGTTCGCCGGTAAATTTCGTCACGAGATCTGTTAAAGGCACTGCAATAAGCTTCACAGGTTTAGGGAAATCAGCAGCTGACTGGTCCCCGTCTTTCGGATCAAAAATTACCAAAGCGTTTTCATTCAATTCCTGTTTATGGATATCAACGGTTTCGCGGTTTAATGCAACGAGTATATGGAGATCGCGGTTCATTGCGTCAAAATTATCCGTCGCGATGCGTACCGTCACGAGGTTATGCCCTCCGCGGATACGGGAGGGGTATTCATTGGTCGCAAGCACGTAGTATCCGGCACGCGAAAACGTCCGGGCAAGCATGGTGCCGCTGGCCATAATCCCGAATCCCGCCTCCCCCCCTATTTTCCACGTCACTGAATTAAGCATGATGAATATAGCGTATCACATTTTCCGGAGGTTTTATGGAAAGATTTGTTTGCCGGTGGCGTCGGTGATGAAGATGGCCATGACCGGACAGCCTCTAGCCGCCTCAATAAGCGTCTCATCGGACTCAGCCTCGGCAGTATCAAGAATTATTGCCTTCGCCTCGTCATCCAGTGCCCACGCCTTCGGCGCGATTGCCACACAGGTTGCCGCGCCGATACAAAGATTGCGGTCTATGCGCATCGTCAGCTTGCGGATTTTTCGTTTTACTTTCGGGTCATTATCATCCATAGCTATTCTATACAGCAATCGACGAGTTTTTTGACGAGATTCCCCAGCTTTCCCAAAAAATTCGTTTTGCCGGTATCCTCCACATTCAGTGTATCATCTTCTATCTTTTTTACCTTGCCGATATCAATGAGTTTCAGATTAATTCCCCAAAATAAATTATACAGTTCATAGGACTTCGCAAACAAATCTTCCGCTTCTTTCGTTTTCCCTTCGTGGAGCATTTTCGTCCCCACTTCAAACAGACGCATTGCGGCGGCCAGTAAGTGCTTCGAGATGCACCAGACTTCGCCTTCCGGATTTTTCACGATTTTCGCCAGCAAATCTTTTCGCATCTCCCGCACTTTACCCAGTAGATCCAGGTATTTCCCCTTCCCTGTCTTTTGGCTGGTGAAAAAAAAGTGTTCTTCCAGGCTCACGAGATTCATGACCGCAATACTTAAATCCTCGCCGGATGAAAGATCCACCTTGCTTTCTTTTTTAGCATCCTGAACTTTTTTCAGAAACTCCGAAACCTTACGATCCTGCATATATCCTCCAATACAGTATAAGACTTGCCAGCAGTAATGTAACGAGCGGAATTATAACTTTCTGGAACGGAAAATACGATTTGTTGTGATGTCGTGATTTCAAAAACCCGTGAAGAAGCAGGGAAAGAGAAAAAAGTATTATCCCAGTTGCCGTTCCGAACAGAAGTTTGTCTATCCCCCATAATGTGTTGAGAGGATTACCGATGATTTTATAATAATAGAGCGGAATAATTGTTGTTACGAGAAAAAATATAAAATACACAAAGGTAAGATTTTTTTTTGTCCACTTGGCAAGAATAAACGATAACGACACGATGAGCGCACCGACCCACAGGCCGGAAATGGCATCATCAATTTTAAGCCACCGGGAAAGACCTAAACCAACACCGACAGCGACCGCGCATACAGGACACATAATAATGATTATAGTGATTCTTTTAACTTCTTCAACCGTTCTTCAATAATTTGCTTTTCTTTCTCTATATGTTGGTGGCGCGTCGCAAGATCAGACGGAACGGGCCGTTTATGACCGGTAAGATACTGGTATATCGCTTCGCCCAGCGCGTCTATTGCCAGCAGCGAACAGTGAATTTTGATTGGCGGCAGACCATGGAGGATGTCAACGATATCTTTTTTATTTAGAAGAAGTGCTTCTTCGATGGTTTTGCCTTTGGCAAGGTCCGTAATGACACTGCTTGTCGCGATAGCGGCCGCACATCCGTACGTTTTAAACTTGACTGCCGTGATTATTTCTTTTCCTTTTTTATTTTTCTTTACCTCTATATACAACGACATGATATCGCCGCAAATAATGTTCCCTGCTTCTCCCCGGCCGTCCGGATGTTTTAACTCTCCGTAATTGTGGGGAGTGCGAAAATGGGCAATTGTTTGCGGACTGTACATATTAACTATAGTGTAATGGTGATATATTTCTGAGTTTGGAAACTGCCTGTTTCAACATCCGTATCGTATACTCAATTTCTTTTTTTGTGGTAAACCGCCCGACACTCATCCGGAGTGACCCGTGGGCGTCTACGTGGGTAAGACCTATCGCCGTAAGCACGTGACTGGGTTGAAGATTTTTGGACGAACATGCCGATCCGGTGGACGCTGCAATACCGTTGAAATCAAGCTCCAGGACAAGTGACTCTCCCTCAACTGCGCTAAATGAAATATTCACATTGTTGGATAAACGTTTGGCGCCGCGCGGACCGTTAAGATGCGTGCCCTTGATACTTTTCAAAATTCCGTCGGTGAGCATATCGCGAAGTGCGGATAACCGTTTATGTTCAGTTTTCATGACGTTCTCACAGAGCTCACACGCTTTGGCAAATCCGACGATGCCGGCAACATTACTTGTAGAAGAACGCTTCCCCCATTCATGCCCGCCGCCGTGAAGGAGAGGATCAATGATCACGCCGCGGCGCAGGTACAACATGCCGACCCCCTTCGGGCCGTATATTTTATGCGATGACGCAGTTAAGAGATCAACGGGTAAGGAAGAAACGTCAATCGGGACTTTTCCGAAACTCTGGGACGCATCCGTATGGAAAAGGACATGATGGTTTTTACAGACAGCCCCGATTGCCGCAACATCCTGGATTGTTCCGATTTCATTGTTTCCGTGAATAACGGAAACAACGAGTGTTGCATCGGTGATCGACCGTTCTAATTCCTGAAGATTTACAAATCCCTCTTTATCTACGGAAAGTTCCGTAAGGGCAAATCCCTGACTTTTCAGGTATCTCGCGCTTTCCAGCACACAGTCGTGTTCGATTTTTGAAATGATGATGTGATTTTTTTTCCTGCCGTATACGGAGGCAAGTCCTTTCATCACGAGATTATTGCTCTCTGTTGCGGATGAAGTAAAAATGATTTCTTCGAGGTGCGCGCCAATGAAGTCCGCAACGGTTTGGCGGCTCTTTTCAAGTGCACGATACGCTTCCTGACCAAATGAATGAAGCGACATGGAATTGCCGTATTTCCGGGAAAAATACGGCAGCATAGCCGAGACAACACGCGGATCCACCGGAGTCGTTGCAGCATAATCAAGATAAACGGTTTTCATGTATTATCCTTTTGAAAAAATCTGAACTAATTTTATTTTTTTTAACTGATTTGACAATATAGCTGTCAAAGTGTTCTGAAAATATCTCCCATGTTGACAGACAGGTTGAAAATGACACTGATACGCCGGCCTGCAACATTTGCACACGTTGAGATTCTTTTCAAATATTGTCAGATATGAATAGAGAGACATGTTCTTCACTTTATCCGTCACTTTATATCCGCCACCTCTGCCTTCGAGACTCGTTAGTAAATCATGACTGACAAGTTTTCCGGCAATTCTTGCCAAAAAACGCTGCGGCAAATCAGTCTCTTTGACAACGTGGGTCAGCGAAACGTATGCGTTCTTTTTCATGAGACTCGAAAGAATAATTAATCCGTAATCCGACTGGCTGCCGATGGTAAACATGCTTTTTAATTAATACCTATTTGGTGATAGTTTAACGGGAAAAGATTATTTGTCAAGAAGCAGTCCTCATAACGCATTGGATACCCTATCGTGCTTCCCCATAAATACTTCTGTGGTTCCATACATGCGGAGTATAAAATATTCGTGTTTCAGAAGCGGCTGAGACGGCATAGATAAAAACCGATTAATATCTTCCTGTTGGGATATATGGGAGGTAAGTGCTTTCTTTTTCGTTGAAGCGAATTTCATAATGTTTATGACCGTCGTCACATATTTATCCGGCGTCCCCCGCCATGGTTTACCGAACGATTCGCTAGACAATGGTTTCTTTTTCTTTAAATACACACAAAGTGACTCAGGCATACATGCATAATAGAGTTTGGGGAAAATCTGCGCCGCGACTTGCTGATCCTTCAACTTCTCTTTGATCCAAGCAGCATATTTTTGAAATGCATAGGTGGTGACGAAACACATTTTAATGTGATCCGGGTGATTGCTGATACCCGTTGTATCCATGGTAATGACTGCGTCCGGTACAAATTCCTCCATTTTTTTGTATACGTTATCCTCCAGTGTTCCGGGGGTTTGCGAGGATAAGGTGCCATCCCGATATCCCAAAAACGTAATGGAGTTGATACCCAACGTAATGCCGGCTTTCTGCAATTCTTTTTGCCGTATATCACCCAGCTGATCCTGAGGTAAATCAATGTATGGTCCGCGGCTTCCGTCTTCACCGCGCGTAGCACAGATGAGATCCACGTTCCATCCTGCTTTTACGTATTTTGCAACAGTTCCCCCACAACTGAAAGATTCATCGTCCGGATGCGCAAAAACCAATAATAGGCGTTTCATAGGGCTAATAGTACCACAAGCCTAGCGGCTATACACACCGACAAGAAGCGACTGGACCATCACATGACCGGCGATAGCGTTTTCTACATCCATTTTCGTCGCTTTACCGTCTAACCCCAACTTCGCATCCAGCGCGTACAGCGTAAAGAAATATCTGTGCGTGCTACTCGGCGGGCAGGGCGGCGTAAATCCTATACTTCCTGCAGAGGTAGTGCCTTCCTGCGATTTCTCCGGCACAGACCCCTCTGCAATCTCTTCCGTTGACGGATTTATATTCCAGATAACCCAGTGAGTAAATGTGCCGCCCGGCGCATCCGGGTCATCGACGATCAGGGCCAGCGATTTTGTCGCAGACGGGACTCCTGAAATGGCAACCGGCGGATGCATTTTTTTGCCGTCACAGGTGTAGAGAGCGGGAATTTTTTTGTAATTTTCAAACGCAGGACTTGTAAGTTTCATGCTGGTCTCCTTTGCCGTCGGTGTCGGTACGGGTGTGATCGTTGGACGAAAAATATAATACACACCAAGTATTACTATACAAAGTATAACACCGGTAGCAATGAATTTTTTCATACGAAGGCCTAGAGTTGAATTTTAGAGAACAGATAGCTTCCGATTGCAAGAATAACAAGCGTCATGACGGATAACACACCAAAATCCATCCCGAGCCCGAAATGGGATACCCCCTCAAGCGCTCCGCGCATGCCGTCTACGCCATAGGAAAGCGGGTCAATCGTAATAATGACCTTGAGTGCAGGCGGCAAATTATTCAGAGGAAACAGCGCGCCGGACAGGAAAAAAAGCGGCATGATGAGAAAGTTCATAATCAGCTGGAACCCCTGCATATCCTCAAGTATTGATGCAATCGCGGTGCCCAATCCGGTAAAAAGAAACGCCGTCAAAAACATGAAGACAAATGCAATCGTAATGCTTCCTACACTGGACGGCCGGAATCCAACAAAAAAGGAAAGAACAAAGACGATCGTTCCCTGAATCATGGCTACTGTCGCTCCGCCGATGGTACGTCCGATCATGATTTCCATCCGGGATACGGGTGCAACCAGCGTCTCTTTAAGGAATCCGAATTGCCGGTCCCAAATAATTTCTATACCGGAGAACAAGGCGGTAAATAACACACTCATGGCAACAATACCCGGAACTAGAAACTGGATATAATTCCCCTGGCCGGCTTTCGCAAATACCGGACCGAACCCGAACCCGAGTGCCACCAGAAATAATATCGGCTGCCCCAAAGATCCTATGATCCGCGACCGGCTCCGAAAATATCGTTTCAGCTGCCGGAGCCATAATATATAAATTGTATTCATAGTGTTAATGGTGCCATCTCCCGCGACGCTGACGCATACGGTCAGTAACTGATGCCTCCTCATCGCGGATTTCGTGTCCTGTATATTTAAGAAATGCTTCCTCGAGTGTTTTCGTATTCGTCTTGATTATCAATTCTGACGGCGTTCCCGTAGCAACAATTTTTCCGTGGTCAATCACGATAATACGCTGTGCCACCTTCTCCGCCTCTTCGATATAATGAGTGGTAAAAAATATAGTAATCTGCTCTTTTTTGTTCAAATTAAGGACATAGTCCCACATATGGTTTCTGGTTTGCGGATCCAGACCGATCGTCGGCTCATCGAGGAAAAATATTCTCGGATGATGCAGAAGTCCGCGTGCAATTTCCAGCCGTCGCTTCATGCCGCCGGAAAATGTCTTTACCAATGCGTTTTTTCGGTCCCACAATTCCACGAATTTCATGAGCTCTTCAATCCGCGGCCGACGGATATTTTTTGGAACGCCGTAGAGGACCCCATGGAACTCCAGATTCTCCCATGCAGTCAGTTCATCATCCAGACTCGGATCTTGAAATACGATACCGAAGGTTCTGCGTGCCTCTTCCTGATTCGTCACCACATTACTGCCGTTGAGATGGACCGATCCGCTGGTCGGCGCCAGTAATGTCGTGAGCATCTTGATGGTCGTAGTCTTCCCGGCGCCGTTTGGCCCCAAAAATGCGACGATTTCACCTTTTTCTACACTAAATGATATATCATTAACGGCTGTAAAACCGTTATATTTTTTTGTCAGATGCGAAACGGATATGATAGTGTCGTTCATAGGTAAGAATATTTATTATACATCTTTTTCAATAGATTTCAGTGTACCACAAAACCTTTTTCAGCTTATTATCAGCTTCGGTCGTATATGATAGCGAAAGAGTTTATAATACCCTACACATATGGCGAACAAAATAAGTACTGCGTCTCAGAACCATGACATACACTCTGTCCGTATGTCTCTGAAAGATCGCGCAGTTACCGCCAAAAACTGGTTTTTCACCAGATCGTTGATTGTTAAAGTCATTATTGTCGTCGGAGTTGTGGCCCTCGCGTGGTTGGCAATTTCGAAATTCCGAGGCACTTCTACCAAAACTACCTATCAAACGGATACGGCAACCAAAGGGACGCTTATCGTAACTGTCACGGCTTCAGGCAACGTATCAAGCGCCAACAGCGCTGTCGTCACGACATCAACGTCAGGTGTTGTGAGTAAAATTTTCGTAAAAAACGGCGACCAGGTAAAATCCGGTGATCCGATAGCCCAGGTAGACCTCGATATGGACGGAAAACAACGGGCTGACCAGGCACTGGCATCCTACCAAAGCGCACAAAACTCAGTCAATAGCGCTCAGGCAAATATGTATTCGCTGCAATCCTCTATGTTTTCCAAATGGAAAACCTATACCGATATTGCGGAAAACTCCACGTATCAGAATCCTGACGGAAGCGCAAATACGAGTAACCGAACTCTCACGCCGTTTACGACAACACAGGATGATTGGTTAGCCGCTGAGGCTCAATATAAAAACCAACAGGGAGTAGTGGCTGCCGCTCAAACATCCCTCAGTAGTGCCTGGGCGAATTATCAAAAAACCTCGCCCACCATTTACGCCCCCATTTCGGGCACCATCAGCGGACTATCGTTCCAGGTAGGATCAGTACTCACGGCACAAACCAGTTCCACCGGCACTTCAACATCGCAAAGAATTGCAAACATCAAAACAGAAGCGACGCCGGTGGCAGTCGTTAATTTAAACGAAGTTGACGTCCCCAAAGTACTGGTGGGTGACAAAGCAACCGTCACGATGGATGCGTTCCCCGCGGCTACTTTTACCGGAAAAATCGTCGGCATCGATACGACCGGCACGGTTTCATCCGGAGTGACCACCTACCCCGCATACATCGTCTATGATTCTGCGATTGACGGCATTTATCCCAATATGGCTGTTGACGCCAGCATTATTTCTCTTGTTAAAGACGGGGTCGTCCTCGTTCCGAACGCGGCAGTCCAGACATCAACGAACGGTCAGTCCACCGTCCGCATTATGAAAAACGGACAAGTAAGCACGGTCGATGTCACCGTCGGCGCTAGTAATGACACGCAAACCGAAATTGTTTCGGGTGTCACCGATGGCGACACCGTCGTCACCGGCGTCACAACCACGGGACGTACAAGCACCACCACAGCCGCGTCTCCGTTCAGCACCATCGGCGGACGCGCAGGCTTCAGTGGCGGAGGGCGGTAATCTATGGCATCCCCCAGGCCGATAATTCAGGTGACCGATCTCACGAAAGTATATAAAACGGAAGCCGTAGAAACCGTCGCCATCGATAATGTTTCATTTACGATCAATAAAGGCGAGTTTGTCGCCATCATGGGCCCTTCCGGAAGCGGTAAATCCACACTCAGGCACATCTTGGGAGCCTTGGACCGCCCAACCAGCGGCACCTATATACTCGACGGAGAAAATGTGGAAAATCTCACGGATGATGCACTCGCAGATATCCGAAACAGAAAAATTGGTTTTGTTTTTCAGGCGTTTAATCTGTTACCACGAACGACAACCATGAAAAATGTCATGCTGCCAATGATCTACGCCGGAATCCCTAAATCTCAACGCGAGGCAACGGCGAAAAAATTTCTTGAAATGGTGGGCTTAGGTAACCGGCTCTATCACACATCCAACCAAATTTCCGGAGGCCAACAGCAACGGGTCGCCATCGCCCGCGCGCTGGTGCTCAACCCCTCACTACTTTTGGCAGATGAGCCTACGGGAAACATAGCGACTACACAAGCGGAAGAGATTATGGCTATATTCCAAAAGTTAAATAGTGAGGGGCACACGATCGTTATGATTACCCACGAACAGGACATCGCCTCACACGCTAAACGCATTATCCATGTCCGCGACGGGAAAATTGTATTAGACGGCAACGGACATAAACAACGGAAAATACATAACTAATTTTTAATTTACAATTTATAATTTGAATTGAATTTATAATTTCAAATTTTAAATTAAATGAAAATTTCAAATTTCAAATTAATAATTAAAGTATGGATTACCAAGAATTATTTTTAGAAGCTTTATCAACATTCAAGGTTAATAAGCTACGAACCGGTCTTGCAATTCTGGGTATTATCATCGGGATCGGCAGCGTCATCGCCCTCGTTTCTTTGGGCGAAGCAACGCAGCGATCGATCCAAAATCAAATTCAGTCGTTGGGGGCAAACCTCTTAACCGTCTCTCCCCAAGCCCAGCGAACCGGCGCTGTTCGGGGAGCGGGCGGCGGCGGAACAACATTGACGCTGGAAGACGCTAAAGCTATCGAAACTTCCTCTCAAATAACGACCGTACAAAACGTATCCCCGGAATTATCCCGTCGTGCACAAGTCACGACAGGAAGCAATAACACAAACACGCAAATTATCGGTGCGACGCCTGCGTATGCTACCGTCCACAAAGTAACAATTGATACCGGCTCTTTTATCACAGAGCGGGATGTTGCAAGCATCGCCAAAGTCGCGGTTATCGGTCCGCAGGTAGTTACCGACCTGTTCGGAGAAGGAGCGACCCCCATCGGACAAACGCTTCGGATTAGTAATCAGACATTCACTATCGTAGGTATCACCCAATCAAAAGGAGGATCAGGATTTCAAAATCAGGATGATATTATCATCGTGCCGCTGACGACTGCGCAGAAACAATTATTTGGTGTGGATTACCTCAGCTCAATTGCTTTGGAAGCCAAAAGTTCCGATGTAATGACGCAAGCACAAAATGAGGTCGGATATTTTCTTCTGGCACGACATAAATTCAACGACCCGACACAAGCGGACTTTTCCATATTCTCCCAGCAGGACATTTTAAACACTGTCACATCCGTCACCGGTACGTTTACATCGCTACTCTCCGGTATCGCGGCAATTTCTCTATTGGTCGGCGGCATCGGTATTATGAATATCATGCTCGTCACCGTCACGGAACGCACGCGGGAAATAGGCCTGCGGAAAGCATTGGGCGCAAAGAAAAAAAACATAACAGCGCAATTTTTGGCAGAATCCATCATGCTGACATTTACCGGAGGCGTTATCGGGGTCATTCTCGGCATATTGACTTCGTATATTCTCTCTTATGCCGTCGGATTCGGTTTTGTCATGTCCGTCAATGCTATAGCACTGGCGTTCATCGTTTCCGCCGCAATCGGCATACTTTTCGGCTGGTATCCTGCCAAAAAAGCGTCTGATCTGCAACCCATAGAAGCTTTGAGATATGAATAAAAAAGCCCACCCGATCTTCCTTCTCGCCTTACCTACTATTCGTAG
>JAPLWC010000057.1 GCA_026396845.1 Candidatus Gottesmanbacteria bacterium | reverse complement strand
CATCTTTTGGGATGTACGGGTGCGTGAGCGGTCAATATTTCAAAAAAATTTGTTGAAAGATTCTCTGTTTCTCTTTACCTTTTTCACTCCGCTTATCCTCCAGCTTTCCCTGCTGTATGTTCCTGTACTATCCGGAGTCTTTCATATTGCGCGTATTTCAGCTCCACAGCTCGGAGCGATTATTCTCCTTTCGTCCGTTCTTCCCGTGACGTCGGAAATACGCAAATATGTGCTACACCATGAAACATCACACTAAACATCATTATAGAAATATAATTCTTGTTTGTATCGGTATCGGTGCCGCAATCCTTCTATCGCGTAACGGGGCATTCCGTGCAGCTCTCCTCCATTTAGGGACGTTTGGGTATATAGGGGCGTTTCTTACCGGCATGCTGTTTGTTACGACATTTACCGCGCCCATCGGAACCCTCATGCTCATTATTCTGGCCCAGCGATATAGTGCCGTAGAAATCGGTTTAATTGCCGGCGCGGGAGCCGTATTAAGCGATGCATTAATTTTTCGTTTCGTAAGAGATGATTTATCGGATGAGATTAAAAGCTTGTATAAGCACTTCGGCGGGTCACATCTTAGGCACATATTTCATTCTAAATATTTTCATTGGACTCTGCCGGTCATCGGGGCGCTCATCATCGCCTCGCCGCTTCCGGACGAACTGGGGGTAAGCTTGCTGGGGATTTCAAAAATGAAACCGTTCCAGTTCGTCTTTACGTCATTTTGTATGAACTCCCTGGGGATATTCCTCATCGTCTCCACCTCCGCCCTCTTTACGTCATAATGTCACCAAGTATTGCCTCTGCTTCCCTGGGGCTGTTGGCTTCCATGAGACGTTCACGGATCTCACTTGCGTGAGGGAATCCCTGTACGTATATTTTGAAGAATTTTTTCAGGATCGCAAAGTTCTTTCCCGTTTTTTCAAACAGCTGCATGTGCTTTCTCATAATCCGCAATAATTCTTTATGATCGTCCATATGGGAGATGCCGTTTTTATCAAACGCCCAGAGGTTATGAAAAATACCCCGACCGATCATAGCGCCGTCCGTACCAAACTCGCGGCAGAAGGCAACCACATCTGCGTAATCCGCGACGTCACCGTTCCCTATAATCACGGTATTTTTTTTCATGTCAGTGCGTAGTTTCACCGCTTTGGCAATTTCATCCCAATGCGCCGGGACTTTCGATAATTCTGCGACAGTCCGCCCGTGTACCGTTAACGCATCAATATTTTGTTCGAGTAAAAAACGTATCCAGTCATCTGAAATCTTTTTGTACCCAAGACGGGTTTTTACGCTGACCGGCAGGCGCCGCCCAGAGGGCTCTGCCCGGCGGGCGCCTTCTTTCGTCGCTTGAATAATCTCTGCCACCCGCGGCGGGTCCTGAATAAGACACGCTCCCCCGCCGTGGGAAGTTACGTTTTTTTCGGGGCAGCCTGCATTGATATCCACGCCGTCAAATTTCATTTCTGCTATTAATTTCGCTGCCTTGTAAAATAATTCCGGCGAATTGCCCCATATTTGGGCGATAATCGGGCGTTCGATTTCCGTGTAATCGAAACGATGGATAATGGCTTCCCGACCCCGGGAAAATAATCCGTCAACGCTCGTAAACTCCGTAAAAAATACCGTCGGGCGCGCACACATAGCGACAATGCGGCGGAATACCGTATCCGTCACATCTTCCATCGGTGCGAGGGCCAAAATTGGTCTTGAACTATCCTGCCAAAATGATTTCATGCCCTCAATTGTACCACGACACTTGACAGACACCTCTGTGGCATGAAAAAATGCGAGATATAGATGAAAAATAAAACATATCTGTTTATCTTCGGCAGTATTATTCTAATCCTGCTAGGAGTAGCCCTCGTAGCAATAATCGGGAAGGCCGTTCCGGCCGGATCCTCGAGCGATATCCGCGCCCGTGCGGGAACCCAAAATGCTCTCGAGTTCGTCGGTGTAGTCGCCTCTGTGGATGAAGGGAAAGGAACCATCAGCGTTACGGGCGTCCAGCTTGCCGATACTAGTCGCTCCGGGGACGCGCAAAATTTGGGTGACTGGACGGTAACTGCTCCTCCTGCATTTAACTTTGCTTCGATCTCACAAGGAATGACCGTCACGATCGGTGTTGAGGCCTCAACATTTGACATCGCAAGTCACGCAGTCATGGCGACTACGTTAACGCCGGGAAATTAAGGCTCCCGTCGGGGTATCATCAAGAACATAATCTTTTGACTCAATTTCTTTCCGAATCGTATCCGCCTCAGCGAATTTTTTTTCGATGCGCAACTGATCACGCTTTTTTACAAGTACTTGTATCTCTTCAGGAATTTCCTCGGATGCTACACTCGCTACTTCGTTCAGTTTCAACCCAAGCACTTCATCAAAATCAATGAGGAGATCGTACTTATCCGGCGCGGGAATATTACTCTTGACGACTTCCCAAACAACCGCCAGCGACTGCGGAGTATTCATGTCATCACAAAGTGCTTCATCAAAACGTTTGCGATACATATCTACTTTTTCGAGTTTTTCCGCTGAGAGTGAAGTCCTCCCGGATTTCCGCATGAGTACCAACTGTTTTCGAAGCTCATTCAACGAGTTTTGCGCCGCAGTTAATCCCTCCCAGGTAAAATTTTCCGGTTTCCGGTAGTGTGCAGTAAGGTAAAAATACCGGAGCGCCAGCGGATCAAAGCCTTTGTCTTCCAGATCAGCAAAACGATAAAAATTCCCTTTACTCTTGGCCATCTTAGCCCCGTCCACTAATAGAAATTGTCCGTGCACCCAATATCGTACAAACGGTGATTTGCCTGAAGACGCCTCACTCTGAGCTATCTCATTCGTGTGATGAACCGGGATCAAATCTACACCTCCCGTATGTATGTCTATTTGATCTCCTAAATGTTTCCTGCTCATCGCAGAACACTCAATATGCCATCCCGGAAACCCTGTCCCCCACGGACTTTTCCACTCCATATCCCGTTTTTTTCCGTCAGCTGACGGATTCGGGCTGAACTTCCAGAGAGCAAAATCTGTGGGGTTTCGTTTCTGGGGATTCTGTTCCACCCTCGCCCCGGCTTTTAATTCATCTAAGCGCTGCCCGGTGAGTTGGCCGTACCTCGGAAATTTAGCAGTGTCATAATAGATGCCATCATCTATCTGATAGGCATATCCTTTAGCAAGCAATATCTGTACCATCGCGATTTGTTCAGCGATGTGTTCTGTCGCCTTGGGCCGGACATCGGGTTCCGAGAGGTTCAATTTTCTGCTGTCCGATAAAAATGCTTTCGTATAAAATGTTGCAATATCCCACGCAGTTTTTCCTTCTCGTTTCGCACCTTTTTCCATCTTATCCTCGCCGATATCATCGTCTGAAACGAGATGCCCCACATCCGTAATATTCATGACAAATTTAACGGTATACCCGAAATGCCTGAGAGTCCGGACGAGTACATCCGTCATCGTATATGTCCTGAAATTTCCGACAGTTGCATAGTCGTATACCGTCGGGCCGCAGCAGTAAACGGTCACGAGTTTCGGATCCCGCGGGGAGAAGGTTTCGCTTTTTTTTGTAAGCGTGTTGTAAAACTGTACCATGAAGTTATTATATCATCAGTCCTGCCGTACGTTCTTGCTCTTTTCTGAACTCGATTTTTGTGGAATACCATAGAGATTTCCCGGTTTGGGCTTCTGCGACATTGCCGGTAGCGGTGCCATTCTTTGTGCAACAGTAGCCTGTTTTGATTCTTTCTCATTCTTCTCCTGCTTTTCCTTTTCCAACCGCTCCTGCACCGTCGACTCTTGTTGTTTTTTACCCGTACCCGCAAGCTGAGCAAGCCACTCACGCGGAGGAATAGGTTTCTTTTCTTCAATCACCGGCTTCTGGGGTTTTAGGGTAGTTTTGGATGTTTGGGTATTTGTCCCCAAACTCTCAAGGGCTTTTCCGGCAATGTCGGTAGGGACTTTGGCCGCCTCGCGGACAACATCTTTGCCGATATCCTCAAATGATCCGATTATTTGTTTTACGACTCCTGACATAGTTATTAGGCAAATCCCAATTGTGCTTTTGCCTCTTTACTCATCCGGTCTACCGTCCACGGCGGCTCAAACGTGAGCGTCACGTCTACTTTTTTTACGCCCTTCAACTTACCAACGTTTTGCCGGATCGGGTCTGCGATTTGCTCAAACAACGGACACCCGACGGTGGTAAGAGTCATAAGAATTTCAACCTTACCTGTTTTTTTATCAATATCAATATGGTAAATAAGGCCCAAATCCCACAACGACACCCCGATCTCCGGGTCAGGAATGTCTTTCAAAACTTTTTCTATTGAGGATTTTGTTACCATACGTTCTATTATAGCATTGACAAACCAAGAAACAGCACTATAATCGCCCTATTGCCGATTTTATATGGTATTAAATCTACTTAAAGAAGTATTTGGTCAGCCAACTGTTCAAATTCGTGTGGGATCATCCCAGGCGGTTGAGATGTCAGTAGCAGACCGTTCAAATGTCCAGTTCGTCCGTCCGGATTGGAATATCGCAGAGGCTCAAAAAAATGGAATCCAACCCGTTAATTTCCATCGATTAAGTCAACAATTTTCTGAAACCGATCTTTCTAATGCTGTGTTATTTGATACGCCTCCACGCGGAGCACATGCAGGAAATCATTGGAGAATAACAGATTTTAATAATGAACATGGATTGGTATCCATACAACTCTGCGGCGGAGGTGGCAATTACGATTATCAGATGCCTCCATTTACCGTTTCGCAGTATGATATTTTATTTACCGGTGCAAAGATCGAACACTATGAGAAAAACGGTGTTCCTATACAACCCCTTTCTGTTGTCGTGAATCTTATTGCGAATTTGGGTGAACATCCTAAAGATCTCACACTAGCAAAAGAAACAGTCTACTGGGTTGACGCAAACGGGAAACTTCTTCTGAAGGGAGAGCATCCGTTGTTTAAGAAGCATTAATACTCCCGCCGGCCTTCAAGCGCGCGGGAAAGAGTAACCTCGTCCGCATATTCGATGTCAGCACCGACCGGAAGACCGTGCGCGAGTCTCGTTATTGCGCATTTCGTATTGCGAGTTTTTATTTGCTTTGTGATGTACATCGCCGTTGCCTCGCCCTCCATGTTCGGGTTCATAGCCAAAATTATTTCTTCCGCTGGTTTAAGCCTCTTCAATAAATCCGCAATATATAATTCATCGGGTCCGATGTTATTCAACGGATCAATGGACCCATGTAAGACATGATACACGCCGTTGAATTTCCCGGTGCGCTCAAGCGCAAGAACGTCCGTGGGCTGCTCGACAACACAAATGATTGAACGATCGCGGGCGGGACTGGCGCAGATAGTGCACGGATCTTCTTCGGCAATATTTTTGCAGACAGAACAGAGCACGGTATTTGCTTTCAAGTCACTCAGGTGCTTGGCAAACTGATCCAACTCTTCCTGAGGAACATGCAGGAGATAAAATGCAAGCCGTGTTGCTGTCTTTGGGCCAATACCAGGCAACCGTTCAAACGATTCAATCACTTTTGATACCGCTTTCGGAAGGATTCGGCTCATACGCGACTTTATTTTAGTGCACTACCCTCGAAATAGCATCAGCGAGGATCGGAGCAATCGATACCATACGAAGGCGCGGAAACAGTTTCACCTTTGGTACGTTAATCGAATTAGTAATGACGATAGCATCCACCGGCGCATCCGCAAGTTTCTCTTTCGCCGCTCCGGCTAACACACCGTGGGTCGCGAGTACTATCACGGATTTCGCTCCTGCATCTTTGAGAGATTTCGCACTGTGTGCGATCGTCCCGCCGGTTGATATAATGTCGTCGATAATAATCGCAGTTTTTCCCTTCACGTTTCCGATAATTTCGTAGGACTCGCTTACGTCATGCCTATCAAGATACCGCTTTTTTTCCATGACGATAATGGGAAGATCAAGAGCATAGGCTAAATTCCGTGCGCGTTTCGTACCGCCGACATCGGGAGACACAACAATCGAATTTTTCAACGATATATGTTTTTTGACTTCACCCGCCAACAGATCCAATGCGGAAAGGTGCGTCACCGGCACCTGGAAAAATCCGACTATTGCATCGTTATGAAGATCCACAGTGATGACTTCTTTATACTTACTCACCTCAAGAAATTTTGCAATCACGCGGGCGGATACCGGTTCGCCGGGACGGTGAAGCTTATCCTGCCTGGCATACCCCAAATACGGCACCACGGCAATCATCGTTTCCGGAGCGCCCCGCCGGATCGCGTCTCCCATAAGAACCATTTCCATGATGTGTTCATCCATCGGGAAGGAAAACGACTCCAACACAAATACCGTTTTATCGCGGACGTCTTCCCTGATCCACGGCCGGAGTTCCCCGTCGGCAAACCGCGTCAAATCTACTTTTCCCAATGAAATTTTCAGAAGTTTTGCCACTTCACGCGAGAGCGGGAGGTTGCTGGAGCCGGAAAACAGAATAAAATCTTTCATGGCATTACTGTACCATTTTTTTCTTCTACTGAAAATATATCATCTCCTGACATATAAATTGCCCCAACCATGCCTCCCTGAATAAGTACACTGATCATTTTTTCCTTTTCTTTCTTATCTAATCCATTGATAAAATTGAACGCCGGTTTTCCTTCCTGAAGGATAACGAGATTGAATGCGTCAGCAAACTCACGGGCAAAATCAGGTGTTGGATCAGGCCGATCTCGAGTAAATAGCGGAAGGACTAAAAGCGCGAGGCGTGACTGCCGAATGAGATGTGCACCCAACTCTGTGATGGTAAGCCCGCGTTTTAATTCTTTCGTCACAACATTCCGAGCACTTAGACAAGAGGCAGGTACATGACTACTTCGCCAATATATTTTCCTTTATAAAGAACAGCTTCCGGAATCACCCCGACCCGACGGAAACCGAACTGTTCGTACATATGGAGTGCGCGGTTATTTCCTTCAAAACACTCAAGCGTTAAAAGTCGAAGACCCATCTTTTTGGACTGCTCTATTAACTCGTTAAATAGGATCAGCCCAATGCCTTCTTCTCTATATTGTTTAATAATTGCTATGCCGGGAATACCCACGTGGCTCTTCCGGTATTTTTCCCGCCGTACCGACGCACTTCCGATCAGTTTTCCGTCACAAAACGCGTAAAGTGAGGCGGTTTCCCCCTTACGGATACTTTCCAACAGATCATCGAGAAACTTTTTTTCTTCTTCCTTCGTGAGCGGCTTCCCGCTCAATAGTATAAATGTATCTTCCGCAATAAGCTCATTGGCAAAAACCAGCATAGCATCGAGATCATCTTCTTTGGGATAGCGCAAAACAATGGTGTTCCCTTTGTTACTGTTGAATGTTTTTATAACAGTGCCAAGCTTCATATATTAAAACATCCAATCCCATTCCAAACGTTGAAATATCTTTTTTGCTTCATCTTCTAAGAGGCCCCGCACGATAACCGGTGGCGAACGGAAAAATGGCCGGAATTGGGAAAGCTTTTTGTCCTGAAGGATGTGCCAACGCGTATATCCGCCCATCCAACGCGACGGCAGGGCAAACACGATTTTTTTAAACTTTGCTTCCCGCGCCATAAACGAACACATCGGGCAGGGTTCGCAATTAGAATACAGCGTGTAGCCGGTGAGATCTGACGTATGAAGTTTCTTTTGCGCTTTCCGTATGGCTAAAATTTCCGCGTGCTGGGTGATGTCATGGTCCAGACGCATTCTATTTTCCGATTCGGCGATAATCGTCCTGCCGCAGGCAACCAGCGCACCAAACGGTGAATCTCCTTTCGCGACGGCGTTCTCGGCCAGTTTGATGCAGCGTCTGATCATGTATTCATCCGTTGTCATTGGAAGTCATTGCCCCATCTGCTTAGACAGTTCCGTGAGTTTCATGGCCGCTGCCTGCTGGGATTTTTTGATCGCATCATTGATGGCGCGTTTAATCGTTTCATTGGCAACACCGTCAATCTCTACCACTCTCACATTTTGGTTACCGGAAATAAGAATCCGGACGTTCCCTTCGTTAATTTCAAATTCTTCCTGTTCGAGAGCTGCCTGAATCTGCGAGGCTTGTTTTCGCATCGCATTCAAATCGCCGATCCCTTTGGTAAAATCACTCGCAGCTTTTAATGGATTGAACATACTACCTCCTTCGCATACCTGTCATTTTTTACCGAGAACGATTTCTACTTTGACTTTTTCACCGAATAATTTTTTCAATACCTGAATGAGAACATCTTTCGTTTTTGATTCCGACAATTTATCCCTATGAAACGGATAAAACGCTTCGATCGTTACTATACCACGGCTGACCTCCTTTGGTCTAGCACTCCGAAGAACTCCCGCCATTGAATGGTTAAACGGTTTGAGCTCCTCAATAAAATCCTTCCAGTGCTCTGTGAGTTTTTCAAGAGTCAATAAACCAAGAGACATAGGCTTCTCTGTCATTCCGAGCCCCGACGGCGGCCTCGGGGTAAACTCCGTCGAGGAATCTTTCTTAATAGAGCCTTGTGATTCAGATCCCTCCGCGCGCCCTGCGGCCTTGGCCGGGACGTCAGAACAGTATTCCACAATAACAAGTTCAAGGGGAAGTTCTGCAATGGGTGAGACCTTCATCAGCGCGTAGGCGTCCGTAAATCTCCGGATAAGCTCTTTGGAATCGGAATTGCCATTGAGGAGTTCTGTTTGGAGCCTACGCAGGCAATCGACAAGAAATATTTTTATATCCTTGCCCTGCGCTACCAGGTCTTCGATCATCGAAAGCAAGACTCGCGCATCTTTCTTTGCAAGGCTTTCAAAAAACTTTGTGATAACTGACTCATCGCTTAATGAAATAAGATTACGGACCACTTCTGCGTTGATTTTCCCTTTGTGAAAGCTCACTTGCTCCAAAAGTTTCACCGCGTCCCTGAATGACCCGTCGACGCTCGCCGCAAGAAGCGTTAATGCCGCGGTATCAATAGGGATTTTTTCTAACGTGACAATCCGTTTGAGGGCTGCCGCAAGTTCAACCGCCGAAGCCTTATGAAACGAAATACTCACGCATCGGGATTTTATGGTCGCCGGTACTTTTTGCGGATCCGTCGTTGCCAGCACAAACACGGCATGGGCGGGAGGTTCTTCCAATGTTTTCAGAAGGGCGTTAAATGCTTCGGTCGTGAGCATGTGCACTTCATCAATAATATAGAATTTATATGCGGCGCCCGACGGCGATAAATTAATGGCATCTCTGAGCTGCCGGATTTCATCGATCCCGCGGTTTGACGCAGCATCGATTTCCAACACGTCGAGATTTCTTCCGTCTGCAATCGTCACACACTGATCGCACTTCCCGCAGGGTCCGTGTTTCGTGGGCTTGGTACAGTTAAATAGTTTAGCAACAATTCTGGCGGCTGTCGTTTTTCCCGCTCCCCGTGGGCCCGTAAAGAGAAACGCGTGGGGTAATTGCTTTTTCTCTTTCGTAAGAAGCGATAACAATTGTTCGCGAACCGCGACATTATCTATTTCTTCAATAACCTGCGGCCGATAGATGCGATAGAATGACATAATTCTTTATTCGTTATTCCTTATTCGTTTTTATTCCGGGTGGTGTTTGCCGAGAAGATGATCCAGACCATGAAGCACGAGGGTTACGATTTGCTCATCAACAAGTTTATTGTCCCCGCGTGCTTCGTCCACCGCCTGTGGATACGATACCACAATATCGCCTAAGCGCAAGACGTCATCCGGTGCCTCGACAAATTCCGCAGGGATTTCAACCGTGGGATCGTTGAGACCGAAGGACAATACATCAGTCGTCTTATCGAGATTCCTGTACTTTTTATTCAATTCCCGCATTCTTCGATCACCGACTATGCTCACGCTCACTTCCGCGTCACGATGGACCTGACCCACAAGGGCGGCCTCTATTGCTTCTTTGATTTTTTTGCGATCCACGGGGAAATGCGACTCTGTTTGAAACAAAACGGTGATCATAGAAGAGATTTCAACAACGCCGAAACTTTTCCGCCTTCCGCCTGACCCGCCTGAGCGACTGCTGCCATTGCCTGTTTCATCAATAGTCCAAAATTCTTTTCACCTGACGCCGCGATAGGTTCCAAAATCTTTTTCAAATCTTCCTCTGATAATT
>JAPLWC010000031.1 GCA_026396845.1 Candidatus Gottesmanbacteria bacterium | reverse complement strand
GCGACTGCTGTCTTATTTTTTCTCGTCCTCCTTTTCACCCGTTCGCGCTCCGGACTCTTGGGGTTCGCAGTTGCCGATGTATTGTTTTGGGCGTTCCTGTATCTGTCGGCAAAAGAAAAAAAGAAGATTATTATCCCGCTTGTTGCTATTCACGCATTATTCGCCATTATCGTATTTTTCAATGGTGTCTATGTCGATCAAATTGACCATTGGGTCACACTCACTGCCTGGAAAAACAGAATCACTCATGTCGCGGCTCCGGCGCCAAAAACAGAAATAACCCCATCCGACACACTTCTGGAATCCGGGGGTACGGAATCCGGAACCATCAGAAAATACGTCTGGCAAGCGGCCGTCATCGCGTGGCGTGCCAATACCAAAAATATGCTCGTCGGAACAGGAACGGAAACCTTCGCGTTTGCATTCTACCAATACCGGCCGCAGGGACACAACGTGACCAGCGAATGGGATTTCCTGTACAACAAGGCCCACAACGAATACCTGAATTACTTAGCAACGACTGGCTTATTTGGATTGGGAACTTACCTTTTACTCATTGGTTCATTTATTTTTTGGTACGTAAAATTTTTAATTTCTAATTTTCAATTTTCAATAAAAATTTCAAATTTCAAATTTCAAATTGGGAAAACGTCTGAACATGACGGGAATCTTCTCATCATCAGCGCCGCTTTATTTAGCGGATGGTTGTCTATTTTGGTCACCAATTTCTTCGGATTTTCCGTTGTTATTATGCAGCTTTTCTTATTCCTGTTCCCTGCTTTTATCCTTGCGCTGACTGCGCGTACATCTTACCGGACTATCAGCCTTGCGGCTCTGAAAAAACAGGAAACAATCATACGTTGGATAGTGGCTGCGGCAACTGTTGCCGCAATCGTGATGCTGTACCGCTATTGGCAGGCGGACACGCTGTACTCGACGGGGTATCGGCTTGCACGGGCCAATCAGTTTGCCCAAGCTGAAGGGTTTGATACAAAAGCGATTGCGCGCAATCCCGGCGAGCCCATGTATCACGATGAACTGGCCACGACTCTCGGATCTCTCTCACTTGCGGCAATCGATGCCAAAAATGCGACACTTGCAGCGTCACTCGCCAAACAAAGTCTGGCGGAAAGCGATACGGCGCTGCGCACGTCTCCTAACAATGTCAACTTCTGGAAAACGCGTACAAAACTATATTACACCTTCTCCACGTTTGACCCCCAACTCAACCAGGCGGCAATCCAGGCTCTTGAAATGGCCCAAACCCTTTCACCTAATGACCCTAAAATTTTGTATAATCTCGCAATTCTCTATGGCCGTGGCGGAGACAATACAAAAGCAGTACAACTTCTGATAAAGGCAAAAGCGCTGAAACCCGATTACCGCGATGCATATTTCGGCTTGTACGTCTTCTATACGGAAATGAAAGAACCGGATGCCGCCCGTGCCGAACTTCAATATTATTTGGACCACGTAGATCCGAACGATAAAGATTTTCAATCAAGGCTCGCGCAATGAAATCCATCGTCACTACTCCAAACCCCGTGCTCAGTACGCCGGCCAGATCCGTGACATCTTTTGATAAACGGCTTGCCAAACTCATCCGCGATATGAAAGCAGCGCTTCGGGCAGCCACAAATCCGAAGGGCGTGGGGCTTGCCGCTCCACAGATTGGTCAGGCATGGCGCATCTTCGTGACCCGCCCGACGGAAAAAAGCGCGATACGGGTTTTTATCAACCCGAAAATTATACACATGTCTGAATCAATAACTGACGGAGTTCCTGAACGGGAAAACAAACTCGAGGGGTGCCTGTCCATCCCAAAAATCTGGGGGCGCGTTAAACGCGCGACTCAACTCACACTGAAATACCAGGATGAATCCGGTGGGATTCATACGGAAAAGTTTTCAGGATTTTTAGCTACCATCATCCAACACGAAACCGACCATACCAACGGAGTTCTCTTCGTCCAGCGTGTGCTGGAACAAAAAGGCAAACTCTATCAGACCGCCCTCGACGAAGACAAGAAGGAAATATTGGAGGAAGTGACGATTTTTTAACCGCATGAAACATATTCGTGTCGTTTTTTTCGGTTCCTTTCAAACATATTCCGTGCAGGTACTCAAACAACTTACCAAACACTTCCGCGTTACCGCCGTTGTGACCACTCCGCCCAAACCGCAAGGCAGGCATCTAACCGTCTCACCGACTCCGGTTGAACTATTTGCCCGAAGTCACGATATGCCGGTCTTCGCGTTTGACCACCTTACTGCGATACCGGAAAACATGCCAAAACCTGATTTTTTTGTCGTTGCCGGATACGGCAAACGTATTCCCGCATCTTGGCTGACATTTCCCAGCGTTATGGCCATCAATGTGCACCAGTCGCTTCTCCCATACTATCGCGGTGTATTCCCCGCTGAATGGGCAATTTTGCGGGGCGAAAAGAATTCCGGCATTACACTTCTCAAAATGTCTCCCGAGTTTGACACCGGAGAAATACTTGTTCAAAAAAGCCTTTCCATCCATCCTGACGACACGCGTTTGACGCTGTATAAAAAACTTTATGATCTCGGTGGTAAACTGTTGGTAGAGTATCTTCCGAAAATAGCCAAAGGGCAAATTGTCCTTGTGCCGCAACCTGCAGGCAGATATTTCTATGCCCGCCGGTTGACACGCCAGGAAGGATTTGTCAGTTGGAAAGAGTTTGAAGAAGCGCTTACCAATAATCCTAGTTCGCTTGATCGAAAATTCCGGGCGCTTGTTGGTTGGCCCAGCGTCTGGACCCGCCTGCCATCGCTGCGCTCAGGCGCTAGCGGGCAGGCGACCACACCACAAGGAAAACGGCTTATCCTGATCGCTCTCAAACCGGTGCCCGTCGTCCAATTGGAAGGAAAAAAGCCGGTTGCGTGGCAACAATTCCGTAATGCATATCTTCTGACCCCTTGACAGACATCTGCCGCTTCACTACGGTAAGAATAAGGAGGCAATATGGCCAAAAGAAACGTGCGTGCGGGGACTCTTCGAAAAAACGATCTCAGGTCGTGGAATTTTATTATTTTTCTGACGCTCGCATTTATTCTTTTGGTTGTCGTCTTATCCGCCATGAGCCGCCTCACACTTGACGTCCGATCACGCGCAGGACTCGCGTGCCCCCAGATCACGCTTCCGCGTGCAGAAGATTGCTCCACCGGATGGGTATATAAACGGGATGCGACTACCGGATGTTTGGCGTTCTTCTGTAATCCTTAGACTGTTGAAGCTTTCTTGAAGTCAAAACGCACGCGTTTAATACAGTTGGTACACGCACGTACACGCGTCGCGACTCCGTCAATTGTCATGGTGACATAGTGCAAATTCGGTGCGAACGACCGAAACGTGGTTTGTGCACGCTTTTTCCACTGTCCGCCGGCGACCCCGGTGTGATGGGTGTGTTGCCGGCCTGCATGAGTCTTTTTCGAACAGATGTCGCATTGATATGCCATAAACTTAATTTTTATTTCTCAATTTTTTAATTTTTATTTAATTTAAAATTTTAAATTAGAAATTATAAATTCCCCGAAGGGATGGTATACTATACCATATGTTTGGTGCGTCTTTCAACCTCCTGGATTTCATTTTTAGCTTAGTGGCGCTTATTGTAGCCATCGATATCCATGAATTCTCCCATGCGTGGGCTGCAGAGCGTCTGGGAGACCCTACACCGCGCCTGCAGGGCAGGTTGACTCTCAATCCGCTGGCTCACCTGGACCCTATAGGAACGATCCTATTAATCCTCGTACGATTCGGCTGGGGAAAACCCGTGCAGTTTGATCCGTTTAACCTAAGAAATCCCCGCCGCGACGGTGCGCTTATCTCCATCGCCGGACCGGTATCCAATATGCTCATGACTGCGATGTGTTCCATTCTGTTGCAACTTATTTTTCGAATCCCGGCCCCCGGGTCTCTGGTCATCATGGTCGCGGGCGCTCTACTGCAACAAATTATCGTCATGAATGTGATGCTGGGCATTTTTAATCTCGTTCCCATTCACCCACTGGACGGGTTTAAAATCGTTGAAGGGATACTTCCGGAGGCTCAAGCGCACGAATGGCATGAGCTCGAGCGCTTCGGTATTATTTTCCTTATCTTTCTTCTCTTCCCTATATTCGGCGGGGTAGCCCCGATCCAGCGCATCATCTCGCCAGTCATCAATTTCTTCCTAACTATTTTCCTCCCGAAGTAATTTCCCTTATAGAAACGACGCCTTCTGTTACGAATATCCGGTAATGGGCAGCATCCGGAAATTTTTCTACTTTTCGTGCAATCATCACATCAAGTCTTTGCTGAATATCTTCATTGGCAACACCTGGTTGGCCTCCACACGTATCCCCGTGAGCCTGCCATCCAAATATTCGGGCTCCGTGTGTATATGCATAATTCTCTCCCACCTCATCATGGGCAACGGCAGCACCACCCGGCCAGGATTCCTGCCAAAATGCGGTGTCGCCTAAACCGGTCTTTTGCTGAAATGCTTGTCTAGTTGCTTCTATGAACCGACGATCCATGCACAGACCCAAATAACCCAATGTTTCATTTTTCACCATGAAATGGTACCCTAGCTTCACATTTCTGTCAATACGCATGTATGGAATCTACTTGACAAACACCTCTTTCCAGATCTACCATTATTATGCCCGTGTGGGAACTTGAAGTTTAATTTTTCTCTACAAGTTCAACACAAATGAGGTAGCCCCTTAATTATTACGGGGCGACAGGACTAAGTGCATGCTACCTGTGGGTATCAAGCCAGTCCATCCGATTGAATAGATCGGGAAAAATGCTTCAAGGCCACCGGGCGAAATAATTGAACCGAAAATAAGAATTTTCGTCTCTTGACAACCCCGCGAATTGCCGTTCCCTGTAATAGTTTAGTATAATTGGATTTACGCCGCCTTAGCCCTGCCCGCCATCGGCTGCGCCGAAGGCGCTGGCAGGCGGGTCAGAGGTAGAGAGTGACAATATATGCCCTTCTAGCTCAGTGGTCGAGCGACGGTTTTGTAAACCGCTGATCAGAGTTCGATTCTCTGGAAGGGCTCAAAAATTTTCGGAGCAGTGTATTCATTTCTTTTACCGCATCTTCTGACAAGTAATACGTCGCGAGCTTGCCGACCTTGGTCTTCGTTACTAACCCAGCGCTCACTAACTGCTTGAGATGATGGGAGAGAAGACTTGGCGGAAGTTTGAGGCGATGGGCTATCCGGCCAAATTCCATAGGCTCCCGCGCCAGTATATACAGAATAGATAACCGTGTTATATTCCCAATCGCATGGAACTTACCGGCATATGGTTTGAGTTTATTATGCAAGTTGACTCGGGACAGCATAGAGGTTACGGAATAATAGTAATCGAATCCGCGTACAGCGTGTCACCGGAAAATTGGCCGGTGACGGAAACGTTTTTCCCGATATAGTCATCCAGATTCAATGTATAAGACGCTACACCGACAGACGCGCCGGAACTCACAATGACGTGGGTAAAATCGCTTTGAGCAATCGTTGATTTCTGCAGAATCCCCGTTTTGGTAATGACGGCTGTTTTAAAAGTCTGCGATCCGGCCGTAGGTTTATAAAAATATTTCAGGCCCACATACGCGCCGACGCCAACAATAACGAGAAATATAATACCGATAAGAAATGCTTTCATATGTGTCAGGACCAGGATTCGAACCTGGGTAGCCTGTTAGGGCGACAGTTTTACAGACTGTTGCGATTGTCCACTCCGCCATCCTGACGTACCCCGTATTATAGCAAATAGGAAGATTAGATGATGACCGCGAAAACTGCCCTATTGCAATTCCGCAAAAATACTTTTATATTACTACGTATATGGAAAACCAAGAACAATCCCAACCAATGGGAACAAAACAATATTATATCCTCGGATTCATCGTCCTGATTGCCATAGTGGTTGCGGGATATTTACTCCGCGGTAAATCGACGACACCTGCCGCGACGCCAACGCCGGTTGCTGGTGTAACGACCCCGACGCCAACGCCGGGCCCGATTACTCAATTGGCCTGTGATACGCAGTATTACAATCCGGTTGTCGGGTTCCCCAAATATTATCTGTCAATAGAGGGCGGTGATCTTTCTACTGCAAAAAAAGTTGACTGTACGTTTACCGTATCCGTAGACAACAAACTCGTCGCGACACAAACTACCACCAGTCCGCTGACTGATAAGCCTCAGCGCGGCGGCAGTACATTCCGGTGTACAACACCGGCAATCAGTCTGACGCCAAACGTACCGACGGTGGTGGATGTCGCACTCAAAGACGATCTGAACGCATCCTCAACCTGCAGTTCGACATTCCTGTTCCCGGCTCCTTAACGGAGATAATTTTCAAAGAAAATTATGTCGCGGGAAACGACGAAGTTCCATGCAGAAGGCTGCATGTTGTGGTTCGCCTGCTGATAGGTAAAATAGCTCACCGCACTGTTGCTTGCTTCCAACGTTTGTGCAAGCGTATCGCTCCACACAAGAGGCACCGCGGCATCTGCCGTACCCTGGTGAATCTGCACCGGACCCGTAATGCGGTTTAAATAATTGGTCAGCGAATACTGTTCTACGTCATACTGACTTTCAAAAGTGGCCAATTCGCGGCGCAATAATTTCCCGTGGTCGTCCGCGTCATCGGTGTAGTACAAAATGGAATACGGGAACGGTTTGGAAACCGGCGCCCACAACACCGCCGGCAACGGCCGCCCCAGTATTTCCAATACTGTGAGTGCTATTTGTCCGCCGTTGCTGTGGCCCCAAAGCGCAACATTCGCGGGATCTGCCATTGGTAACGAACCCACTGAGGCTAGCAGGTTTAATGCGGTGGTATACGTTTCAAAACGCTCTTCAAACACGTCGGCAGAGGGCATATCGCTCCCGCCGTATCCCAAAAAATCTGGAGCCAAAGAAATAAACCCGTTGGAAGCATAGACCTCGGCGCTCCTCTGAGTCCCCTCGCCGGGAACATA
>JAPLWC010000004.1 GCA_026396845.1 Candidatus Gottesmanbacteria bacterium | reverse complement strand
TCCGCTTCTACAACAACCTCTTGCCCGCTGGCTTTGGCAATTTCTACAGCTTCTTTTTTCACCGTGGTATCCCCTACCGTTGCCGTCGGAGCCGCAGGAGGTTTGGCTGTAACGACACCGGTTGGATTGACGTTCAAGCCTAGCGCCTGCAGTTCTTTGACCAATACTTTGAATGATTCCGGAATGGTAGATTCCGGTATATCCGTACCTTTGACGATAGCCTCGAATGCTTTGGCGCGGCCGACGACATCATCGGATTTGATCGTAAGCATTTCCTGCAAAATGTGTGCGGCGCGGTGTGATTCGAGCGCCCAGACTTCCATTTCTCCCAACCGTTGTCCGCCCATTTGTGCTTTACCCCCGAGCGGTTGTTGGGTAACGAGAGAATACGGGCCGGTCGAGCGTGCATGCGTCTTATCCTCGACCATGTGGATAAGTTTCATGATATACCCCACCCCGACGACAATTTGTTCGTTATATGCCTGACCGGTTCGTCCGTCAAAAAGAATGCTCTTGCCCGACACGGGAACATCTGCTTCCTTGAGTTTTTCGATAATTTTATCTTCGCCGACGTGTTCAAATACCGGCAGCGCCACTTTGATGTTTAATTTCTTGGCAGCCAGTCCCAAATGAGCTTCAAGAAGCTGCCCTAGATTCATACGTGAAAGAACGGAAAGCGGGGAAATGATGACGTCCACAACCGTTCCGTCCGATAGATACGGCATATCGGACTGCGGGACAACTTTAGAAATGACGCCTTTGTTTCCGTGACGGCCGGCAAGTTTGTTCCGACCACAACTTTACGCATCTGGGCAACTTTAACAACAATCTTGCGGTTAGTACCAGGTTCCAATTCATCACCCTTTTCTTTATCCAGGATTTTAACTTCGATAACCGTACCGCGTTCACCGTGCGGAACACGCAGCGATGTATCGCGGACCTCACGGGCCTTTTCACCGAAAATTGCACGAAGAAGCCGTTCCTCAGCGGTAAGTTCCGTCTCGCCTTTCGGGGCAATCTTACCGATAAGAATGTCATTGGGCCCCACCTCGGCCCCCACGACCACGATGCCGTTCTCATCTAAATTTCGAAGCGCTTCTTCTCCGACATTCGGGATATCGCGTGTCGTTTCCTCCGGACCTAACTTTGTATCAACGACGCTCGCATCGTATTCTTCTATATGCACGCTCGTTAACACATCATCACGTACCATCCTGTCAGAGATAACAATAGCATCCTCGTATCCCAATCCGTCAAAACTCATGTAGGCGATGGTGACATTGGCACCAAGCGCTAATTCCCCATCTTCACTTGCCGGTCCTTCGATAAGCACCTGGCCTTTTTTCACTCTTTCACCAGACTTCACCATAACGCGCTGGTTATAGCAGGTGGACTGGGCGGACCGGGTAAACTTCTGTATCGTATATGTGGTTGCCTCTCCATCTTTGGATTCAAATACGACCGTAGCTCCGTCTGCAAACGTCACCGCTCCATCATCTTTTGCCCTCACAACCCGTCCCATTGTGGCGGAAATAGCGCCTTCCATGCCGGTGCCCACAATCGGCGTTTGCGGAATAACCAGCGGAACTGCCTGACATTGCATATGTGTTCCCATGAGGGCACGGTTGGCTTCATCGTGAGCCAAAAACGGGATCAGGGATGCAGGTGCCCCGACGACCTGTCGAGGGATAACATCAATGTATTCAACAACTGCCGCGTCTGCTTCCAAAAACTCACCTTTGAAACGCACCGGAATGCGGTCAGAAACGATATATCCATCCTTATTGACAGCAATACCTGCGTGCGTAATGTAATGATATTGCTCGTCGCTGGCATCCAGATAGACGGTTTGGTCGGTTACATGCATACGGGTTTTGTCGCCGCGCGTTATTTTCTCAATTTTGCGATACGGAGTTTCCAAAAATCCGTATTCATTTGCGCGCGCGTAGAGAGACATATAGGTGACCAGTCCGATATTCGGCCCTTCAGGAGAACGGACAGGGCAGATGCGACCGTATTGAGACGCATTGATATCGCGGATCGAAAACGATGCACGCTCCCGGGAAATTCCTCCGACCCCCATGACGGTAAGCCGTCGCAGGTTATCCACTTCAGCCAACGGATTCGTCTGATCTAAAATAGTTGACAGTTGGCTGGTACGGAAAAAATCATTGATAGAAGCGATAATCGGACGGGCGTTGACCAACTGCATGGGAGTCAAGTCCTCTGCTGCCGGGCCTGCCAGGCTCATTTTTTCACGGACGGAACGCTCAAGGCGCAACAGTCCCACGCGGAATGCATTGGTCGCAACCAATTCACCCACCCGGCGGACGCGCCGGTTGCCAAGATGGTCAATATCATCGACGTCCCCTTTGCCGTTTGTCAGACTAACAAGGTACCGGATCGCCCCGATAATATCCTCGCGGGTCAATACCCAATGATCTTTATCGTTGGTGACGGCGATCCCTAATTTTTTATTCATCTTATACCGTCCCACACGCTCCAGTGAGTAGCGGCGGTAATCGAAAAACATCGTGCGAAGTAATTCCTGTGCATTATCCAACACAATAGGCTCGCCCGGCCGGAGTTTCCGGTAAAGCTCTAACACCGCCTCCGTCTGGCTCTTCGTCGGATCTTTGGCAATGGTCGCTTCCATATATTTATGATCGGGATTACTGTCGACATCTTTAAACGTATTGATGATTTCCTCATTGGTCGCGATACCTATCGCGCGCAGAAATGTGCTTGCCACAAACTTACGCCGTCGGTCAATACGCACCATGACGACGTCATTCCGCGTCACGATAAACTCGAGCCAGCTTCCGTGCATCGGACGGATTTCCGCGCTATACAGCGTTTTACCCGTTGCTGAATCCACGGTACCGGTAAAGTATATGCCCGGAGACCGGACAAGCTGGTTTACGACACAGCGCTCAATACCGTTTATGATAAAGGTACCGTTCTCCGTCATGGCCGGAATATCACCCAAAAAGACTTCCTGCATCACGCGGTGTCCGGTCTGTTTGTTAATAAGCGTGGCCATGACTTTCAGGGGCATATCAAACGTAAGTCCCTTTTCCAAAGCCACGGGTGGCGTGAGACGCGGCCGGCCGAAAAAGTAATCGCCGAACGATAATTCCCAGTTTTTGCCGGTGAAATCAGAAATCGGAGAAACTTCAGAAAGAAGACCTTTAATGCCAGTTTCGAGGAACCACTGATACGATTCTCTCTGTACCAGGGTTAAATCGAGTTGGGGTTGTATCTTTTGCCATTATTGTAATTAATTCAAAAAATATACCCCGCCTGCAACGCTATGCGTAGCATTGCGGGCAGGTCTAGTGAACGACGAAAAGAAGCGAACAATGAACGTTCGCCTCGTAAAGGCTATTCGACTAAAGACCTATTATACCCACTTTTCCCTTGTTGTCAAGCGCCGGAGTTAGATTCAATTAACTTAAGTCCTTTTATCTCAGGAAGAGATCTACCGGTAACACCTTGGAGATCACCGTACATACCGTGAGTACTATCAATTATCTTTCTTATTTCCTTTTCCTGATTTGCCCATTTAACTTGAAACCATCGTTTTTCCTTCTCAATGTCCCCTTGCAAGTTTGTAAATCCTTCTACTATTGCCTCAACTCTTTGTCTAAATTCAATTCCGGTTAGATATTTAAATAATTCTTCCATTTTTTCGTTCTTTCCTTCACTCATTTTTTTAACTGTATACACCTGTGCAATATTAATCCTAAGTGCCCAAGCTAATCCGATAACTGATGAACGGTTTGTAATCCAAACACCATCTCTAAAAGTAAAACCTTTAATATCCGCTGGAAGGTTGACTGAAACTAAAACACCCATTTGAGCTTTAGCATTTCTTTGATCTTCACGTAGTTTTGCTATCCAGGCACTGCTCCATTTCGCATTTTTCGATTCCCATAAAATAAATCCACATTCTCTCGAATGTTTATCAATGACTCGCTGTAATGTGTCTGCCCCCCGAACCCCTTTTGCTATCTCTGTGATAATGTCACCAGGAAATTCTCTTCTCAATATATCTTCTACCTCAAGTTCGAGTGACTCGCCTTGCGCTTGTTGCGAACCCTGTTCTAGTTTTTGATTAAGCTGCTCATTAAGTTTAAGCGCAGCCTGTAATTTTGTATTAATTTCTCTTTCCTTTAGACTATGCTCCTCCTCCACCTTTTTACGAACGTCTTCTCTAATTTTTCCTTCGTCTTCAGCCAATTTCTTAGCAGTTTCTAATTTAATATCATCTACTTCGCGACGCGAATCTCTTATCACTTTTGTGAGTTCTAACACTTGATCTTTATATATTTATATAGATATCCTTTTCATATGACCCCACACCAATATATTTCGATTTTCCGTTAATAATATTCTCGAGCGGTCTGCACACGCGGCATCCGTCTTTTTGTTTACAAATAAACCGCTCCAGCTTACGGGCAAGGACGATCATCCTTGCATATTCCATCACGCGCTTGGTCGCATCTTCCCCGGTCGGGAGTGATACAGCAGTGGGTGCGTCATCGCGGTCCAAGTACCAGTAGCTGGCGCCGGCAATGGGTTTGGTCTGGCAATGCGCGGCAAGCAGCAAATAGATAGGCAGTTGCAGCGAATCTTCATCCTCATCAAACTTACCGGTTTTAAAATCAATGATACGCACCGCGTTTAACGCGGCTACATATTCAAGCCAGTCAATTTTACCACAGAGAATAATGTTGTCGTCCTCCGAAAGCCAGTAATATGGAAGTTCCTGACGGATTTTAATTGCTTTGTTGGCAAGCGGCCCGGGATTTGTCATGACCCGCGCAATCATTTTTGCTCCGCGGTCTTTAAATTTCTTTTCCTCTTCTTCATCGTGAAACCCGCCGCGTTCCCCGTGAATATTTTTCCATTTTTCTTCATAGAGATCCAACAGTTTATCTAAATGACGCGCCTCTGCCGGTACAGTTGAAAGAGTTTCAAGGACTTCGTGCACCACCTGACCAAGTGCCAACGGCGGTTCCATAAGCATAATTTTGTGATTTGTCTTGGGATCGCGGTAGATGTTTTTCAAAAAATACGCGCGCGGGCACTTGAGATAATCCCCTATTGAACTATGTGACACCCACACGGCTGAATATTTATCTTTCATAAAGGTACCACGTATAATACAACCATGACGACAATATTCCAATCAGATACGTGGATTTCAGCCTGGCATGAGACGATTGGAAAAGAATGGGAGCTCGTCGGCAACAATCTGGCGCGTAAGGGCAACGAGCTTATCCTAGCCGGTGGATACGAAGTGGCAGACTATTTGGATATCCCCGATCCTACCGCATGGGATGATATACGAAAAAAATTCCATGGCCTTCATCTCAGTCTTCGTAATGTTCCGGAAAATTCCGCTACAGTGAAATATTTCTCTATGGAAAAAGAAGATACGACACCGATAACCATGCTCCCGCCTGTTCTTGATAAAAAAAATCAGCATGAGATGGAACGGAAAATCCGGAAATTTGAACGGGAAAATAGCGATATAAAATTTGTGGAAAGTGATGATACGGAAATACTATTTTCACTGATGAAACTTGATGAGCGGAAAAAAGAATTTTTAACACCGGATATGGAAGAATTTTTCCGCCGGATTATGAAACAATTCGGCAAACTCACCATTCTTATGGTTGGCAATACACCCGCCGCCGCAATGCTCACGTTTTCAGTTGGCGACACGCTCATGGGCTATAATTCCGGATTTGATGAGACACATTTTTCCGGATCGGGATTTTATCTTAGAGCCATGATGCTTTCCCGCGCACGCGAGGAAGGTTATAAAAAATTCAATTTCCTCCAGGGCAGCGAGCGCTATAAATATGAATTGGGCGGAAAAGATTTTTTTGTGTACAGAGTCGACGCACCAATTAAGTAATTTAGATGGATTCGTCGAAATGAAGCTTGCCATCTGCCCCACGATAAGGAGTTCGTTCATATCGTGGTCTACCATAACTTCTCGTTTCTAATGGTGCGTCTGGATATTTTTTCTCAAGCATTACTTCAAACTTTTTCAATAACTGTCGTCTTTTTTCACCATACTGGCTTGCCAATGGGACATCTGAATTATCAGGCTGAATTTCGTTTATGAGATTCTGAATATTTTGGAGTGATGATGCTTCTTTTCTTAGATTTTCAATATTATATGGATCTCTATCTATATTTTTTTCAACTTTCTTTAACCACTCAATCTCACTTTGCCACGACTGCTTCAAGTCATCAATTAATTCCAGACTTACTGTAGAACCTTCTTTAATTCCAGATAGTCCCAATTCTCTTGCTGGTGCAGGTAAACGTTGATTAAGCATATCAGTAAAATTTGTACCTCGTGCGGAATCCATTTGTTCTCTGCTAGAAGCAATTTTGGTTGTAACCCCCATGGCCGGCTCAATTCTTGCTGAAATCGCAGACCATAGCATTTTTTTATCATCAAAAATATTGTCAGGAAGAATGACAACGTGTTTATTCATATATTCAATATAGGTTTGCCCAGCCTTTTGAGCTAACGCTTCAAATTTTTCGCGATGTTGAATTGCCCTGTTAGTAGAAATAAATAGAAGACCTTTTTCTATGGGAAGACGCACGCCTTCCTTACCATATGCTGACACTACTCTCCCGGGCCATGCCGGATCTTCTGCCGGTACGGATCCCCCTAAAATAGAAGTGGGGGCTGCAAAAAATGCTTTTGAAATATATGATTTTCCATCTTCCTCGTCGCCTTTCCACACATGAAACGTCACACGATTTTTGTCAAACGGGGCATCCATACTAAACCGGATTTTTTCTTTATCATCTAAAGGTCGGAGTGAAGGTGACACTAGTTCACCAGTTGTAAGAATACCATTTAGTGTTTTCGTTTCTTCTGCATATGGATCGTTTGCATCAACGTTGCCGAGAAATCCGTGAACCAATCTTGATCGTTCGAGCAGATTTTCTGATCTGGGTACAACTTCTTTAATTAAAGGTTTTGGTGGAAGTGCTATTACGGTTTTTGTTGCAATATTTTCCAAAATAGCATCCATAACAGGGATTATCGAATCTTATTGTAAATACTTCCGGATGTTTGCGTTGTGGTCTTCGACAGTTTTGGCGTAGTGAACCGCACCGGTTTTATCGTGGAGATAATAAAGGTAGTCAGTATTTGACGGATATATTGCAGCCTTAATCGATTCCAGACCAGGATTGGAAATCGGTCCCGGAGGCAAACCGGGATTGGTGTACGTGTTGTACAAAGAGTTAATTTTTTTGTCATCATCGGTCAGCTCTTTTTTCCACCACGTTTTCTCAAACGGCTGGTAGCCGAGGGCATACTGGAGAGTCGCGTCCACCTGAAGCGGCATACCAAGCTTTATGCGGTTTAAGAGAATTCCTGCAATCACCGGACGGTCAGTGGCTGTTTTCCCTTCACGCTCAACGATCGATGCAAGCGTGATAGTTTGCGCGAATGTCAGACTAGTTTTCTTCGCATCCTCCCGCATCACCTGAGTGACTTTGGTGTTGAAGTTATCCAAAAACATTTTTGCCACAGCTGCTCCCGTGGCATCGCGGGGAATATTATACGTATCCGGGAACATATATCCTTCGGTCGCATACTGTAAAAACTGATCTTCCGGAATATCCAGGTCTTTGGCAAACTGTGTGGCCATCTCTTCATCGCGCCAACCCTCCAGCGTCGTTACCCATACATCCAGAACCCCATGTGTCATCGTGAGGGCAATCGTACGCGCATCCATAGACTTGTTCAGACGAAAGTCGCCATACTGCAGGTCTTTCTCAATACCCAGAAGCTTAACAAGGAGATAAAAGCTGGTCTTGCTGTGAATGAGGGCCTTGGCCTCCAAGTCGGCGGCAATTACTTTGGCCACTTCATCCCGGGAAACAACAAACATAACCGGTGTCGTATCTGTGGGATCAATAGGTGCGATACTATAGCGCCACCAAAACCATCCTCCCCATGCCGCAATCACTGCAAGAAAGAAAAGAATGATCAATCGCGAAAAAAATGTATGAGTCTTATTTGATTTCATCAAGTGTTGCCCTCCGGAATTTTTTTCCCTCCGTGTCATACATGTAGACGCGGCCGCACACACACGTGACCTGCACAAGTCCCTTCCCTTTTTTCTGTTCTAATACTTTACCACAACCCACACACTTCCCCTGAGAGAGTAGCCATGCCTGCATCGGTGCTATGATATTTTTAAACATATTATTCGATCGTATAGACCGGTATATTTTTTATCGTCTCTACCGCCTCCATAAGTCTCCACTTGTCCGAACTGTAGAGCGTACATAGTATATCATTTTTGTCCACTGTACCTTCAAGTTTACGGTTGAGATACATGCCCGCCTTCTTATCGGTCGGACACCCAAGAATCCTACAGATAACCGTAATTTGGTTGTTGTCTATTGCATGAATGTGACCGCGCCTGATGGCTTTCACCTCATGCACAAACCGGCCAGGGAGATGCGTATCGCTGGCAACCGACGGATCACCGCCCTGGACTTTAATAATTTCCCTCATTTTTGCGAGTGCTTTTCCTGAGACTAATACCTCCCGTGCGACATCCTCACCCAACAAATTTTTCTTTCCCGGCATATCGGCGAAACATAAATTGAGTAATTTGCCGGCAAGCCGGATTGCTTTTGCCTCAAGAGCTAAAGGGCGATCTTTATGCTGTTCGAGAACCTGAATTACATCCCGCGCTTCCAGTACGGGACCCACCCCGCGACCTGCGTTTTCGCGGATTTCACTGGAATCAATCACGACCTTCATGTTGAATTTTTTTGCCAAATACGTAAATTTCCTCGCAATCACATCCGCATCTTTGAAGTGCTGGATTTTCATCGTGGGACCCACGGGAATATCTAAAACTAGGTGGTTGGCTCCCGACGCGACCTTTTTGGCCATGATGGAAACGATAATTTTGTCAAACGATTCAAACGCTAACGGCTGTTCTATCTGAATAAGGATATCGTCAGCAGGCGCCAGTCCCAAGTGACCGCCCCAGACGATACATCCGCCCGCCTGAGCGACCAGCCGCTCTATCTGACGGGGAGTAAACGTCACGGGAGCAACTACTTCCATCGTATCGGCGGTGCCTGCGGGAGAGGTAATGGCACGGGAGGAAGTTTTGGGAATCTGAAATCCCGCTGCGGCAATAATCGGAACCAAAATCATGGTCGTCCGGGTGCCGGCAACGCCTCCTGTTGAATGTTTATCCGCAACAATCCCTTTGAAATGAAGCTGTGGCCCGGTATTCACCATGGCACGGGTCAGATGATAGAGTTCTTCATCATTGAACCCTTCTTTAAATCCTGCGGCAGCAAAATACGTGGTCAGGACCGGTCCGAGCCGTTGGTTTGCAATTTCATCCATGATCGCAAAAATCTCACTATAAGAAAGAGATTTTCCGACCAGTTTTTTTTTAATTGCTTCGATAGCGACTTGTTGGTTGTCGTTCATACGTGTCATGATGCCGGCCGCGCTAATTTCGCAAATACGTGAAGCCGTTGCCAATACGTTCCCGGCGGGACGCAGGTTACAAGCGTCAGATACGAATCATCAAACCGTTGCGCGAGCGCCGATAAATCACTGGGGTCCGTAACCGCCAAATCATACACAATATATTTATACGAAATACCGTCATACGAAATATTACCTGCAACCGTAACCGTCGCATCCTGAATTTTAAGTTTCTGGATCGACAGGGTATAGGTATTAACGGGCGTTACAACCCTTTTCTGCGGACTGGTCGGAAACCATGCGTTGGGATTTGTGAGATCACTACCGAGGGGATTTGTGTTGGGTGCCGCATACGCCGTACTATCCTGCAGAGGGGTCACGATCTCGGAAAACAAATCGCCGCTCATCATGCTAAATGATACAATCGGCCAAAACGTCCAGATTAAAATACCGGTACCCACTGCAATGAAAAGGAAAGATACCGCGCGTAATCCCCGGCGATCGCGGGGTATCCTCGGGACACTTTTAACATAACGGTATAAAGGCATACCAGGTAGAGATCCCGCGATTTATTTATATAAATACCAAGTAGTAATGCGGGGCTACCACCTGGCATAAATTATTGTATTGCAAGTCCGACGGAAATATTTTTTGCATTAATCGGCAATCTATTTTTCCATGGACTCATCCGGACCGATACTTCCATGCCGGCAATACCGGGCATGGCACGCAGATATGCCGTTGCATCGGATATTTTCTTTCCTGCTAAGTTTTTCTGAATGGCGGCAATATCCAAAGTCGGAACCGCATCGGTTTTAATGGTTGCCACTGCCGCGATTGTCCCGTTCTTTTTCACCACAACTTTATCTAACGATACCTGCGTGCGGCTTTCGGATAACGTAAATCCCTGCGGGATGTCTTTGGCGATAAACGCTTTGAGGAGCGTTTTGACGTCATCATCGCTGTAAGAAATCCCGGAAACGGTTACGGTCACTTTACCGGACAATTGTGTTGCTTCCTGGTCCAGTTCCTGGGCAAACGACTTCTGGGTTACTGTCGTCTGAATCGTGTCCCCGATAAGTTTTGCCGTACCTGCGACGCTTGCCGTAAGCCCCTGTTTTGCCTGATCCACCAAATCTTTTTGCGCTGCGGCAACTAATGCATCATAATCCGCACGGGAGACCACTGTGACTTCGCGGCTCGTGCCGCCGGTAAGCGCCTGGGGATTATTCGCGGTCATTTCATCACTCGAAAATCCTTTTATGGCAAATGTAGTGTTCGTAGGCATATTGCTGTTAGCACCAATTTGGGCAGCGGTAATTGCGGCTGAAACCTTCCCATAGGTTCTCCCGCCGAGATCCTCGCTTGCAGACGCGACTGAGGTATCCCCGTCAAAAGTAAACTCCAATGACCCCGCGGTCAGCGCTGTTCCTTTAGATAGGGATTTTCCACTTAATGTTTTATTGTATATTGTGACAGATCCTTTCGCGGGGTCACCGACGTTTTTTTTGCCGGTAACGGCTATTGTTTTATCTTCACTGACGGAAAGTGTTTGTTTACTGCCCGGGATAATTTTGTTTTCTGCATCCACGCTCGTTGCCGCAGGATCAATGATAATTTGCTCCGAATCGCTGATGGATTTAGGTGATTCCAGTACCGTCACCGTCGCGTGAGGCGCCGCCCAATAGATAAATCCGCCCAAAAGAATAACTACGGCGACAACCCCGATGACCGGCAGGACACCCCCCGCGCGGAAGCGTGCGATAAGTGCGGCCACATCAATCTTCTGAATCTTTATTGTAAAAGGTTTTCGGTGCGTGGAAGGTGAGGCAACGGGTGCCGGCTGTTCTGTTTCTTCCAACACGTCAACATTTTTCCGGAATCCGAACCGTGAAGGGTCTACTACAACGACATTGGGCTCTTCCTCCTGAATGATATTTTCTCCCTCTTCTATTTCTTCCGCCTCAGCCTCCGCTTCTGCGTCTATGGGTTCCTCCTGCTTCGGTTCCTCGGCCAAAGGCCGACCAGCCTCTGGCTGGGATACTTCTTCCTCCTTCATTTCATTTGCCAGTTCACTGGCACCGGCAAGTGATATAGCTGCAACCACTTCTTCCGGAGTAATAATTTCTATCTTGGGGAAATGCAGAAAATTCACACGGGTCGTCCAGGGATACTTGAGGAGATCGCTTTTGACTTGACCGAGATCTTTTCCGTCGTGACCGTACAATAATATCCGCGCGGGTAAAACTTCCAAATCTTTAAATTGTTTCAGAAGTTCCTCTACCTGTATAGCGATATCACCGCTATACGAAAGTGTTTTTTGCCCGGAAAGTACCCCGACTTTATACAGAGACAGTGATACATTATGGTGGGAAATGCCTAAAAATATGACGCTCGGCGGCACACCCTCGTCCTTTTTCAGTTTATACATGAGCGCCTGGTGTATGGAAACAAATCCTATGGGCGCCACGCCTTATCCTCCACACTAGCCAGCGTATCATCAATTGCATTCAACCGGTCTTCCCACGTGTCAGCGGCGACAGCACCGGTCGCAGTGGCGATGATTCGCGGGATACCGCGGTCGTCCATCTCCCAGAGGGCCGCGGATGCGTATTCAACATCCAAAAGGAGCGATGCAAATACTTCCCTCTTCTCCTGTTTTTTCCCGAATAAATTGCCGATGGCGGCCGGTAATTTCATAGATACAAAAGAGGTTCCCTCCTCCTTACACCATAGTAGCAGTGAGCGTACGCGGAAGCAACTACGGCTCTCAAAAATGAATTTGTATTGATTTTATGCTACTATCGCGTCATGCCAGCCGTAGAATCAAAAGCCGCATATACAGAACTATCAGGTCGGATTGACCAGCAATTTCCATATTCTAAACTTCTCAAATGGGCAGCCCAACTCAAAAAGGCAGGTTATCAACCTCCGATAGATCCAGAAAACCTGATGCAATTGGTCAGACACGTCACAATGCACAGAACATTTGTGGAAACCCTAGAACATGAAGCGCTATTGGGTGACCGCGATATTTTTATTACGCGACCGTCGACGGGTAAACTTGTTGAAATACATCATGGATCATTCTTCTTTCCGAATAAGTTTCGTGTATTGGAGGATCAACAACTAGACGTTTTTCTTCCAGAATTTAAGCTTCCTATCCCGCGCGCTGCGTTTGCCGCCGCTATGGACGGGGCCAACATAACTGTAGGAAGTATCATCGTGCCGCATCATCTCCCTTTGGAAGATGTTGATATCGTCGTTAAATGGCATGCGTTGAAAACTGCATTGCATCTCCAATTCAAGAACGATCAAGAAGCCGTCATGTGTTTCTACGGCGGAATGAAAATAGTTGCGAACAGACTTCTCTATGGGGTAGATAGTGCCGCGTAGATACGGCGGATGCCGGAACCGGCGGATTCTTCTTTCAGTATCTTGAAATGACCGATTTCTCCCGTATGGGTCACGTGCGGCCCGCCGCAAAACTCTGCAGAAAAATAGTGGTCGCGCGGACCCATAAAATAGACGCTCACGCGATCAGGGTATTTATGCCCGAATTCCATTTGCGCGCCAACCTTCTCTGCTTCTTCGCGTGGCATTTCAACCCGTTCAACTTTTACATCTTCCTTAATTTTTCCGTTCACTAATTCCTCAACTTTTTTCAATTCTTCCAGAGTCACTTTCCGCGTAAAATTAAAGTCCATGCGCAAGCGCTCGACCGTAATATTACTTCCCCTCTGATGAATGGTGGAATCCACAATTTTTTGAAGTGCAGCAAGAAGCAAATGATGGGCCGAATGCAATCTCGACGTCTGTTTACTGTGATCCGCAAGCCCACCGGCAAACATACCCTTTGCAGCCCTCCGAGAAAGGGCCTGATGTGCTTGAAAAATATGTTCAAAATTCTTTTTGTCTACCGTTTTTCCTTTTTGTTTATATAATTCCTCTGTAATTTCCAATGGAAAACCATATGTTTGAAAAAGATTAAATGCAAATAAATTATTCAATTCGGAATCTGTTGCTTTCTCGAACTCCGATAACCCACGCTCAAGTGTTTTCCCGAATCGCAGTGCTTCTTCTTGCAAGAGAAGTTTGATTTCCGCAGCTTTCTCCACTACTGCCGGGTATGCCGATTCATATATCGCGGCGACCGGCTCAACCAATTTTACGATGTACGTAAGATCTTTTAGCAATCCTAATTTACGGCCATATAATAATGACCGCCTGATAAGCCGGCGCAGCATATACCCCTGCGCCTTGTTTGACGGCAGGACGCCGTCTGCCATCATCATCACCGCGCCCTTGATGTGATCCGCGATAATACGCATCGCCCGGGTTTCTGCTTCAACCGATCCATATGTTTTTCCGGAAACGTGTTCGAGAATTGTAATCATCGGAATAAATAGGTCAGTTTTAAACACATCCGGAGTTTTTTCTGTCACGGCGACAAGGCGCTCCAATCCCCCGCCGAAATCGACATTCTTTTGTGACAATTCCTTTAGTGATCCGTCTCCCATCTTTTGGTATTGCATAAAGACGGAGTTGGCAATTTCCATGAACCTGCCGCACTGGCAATTCGGATGGCATTCGTGTACTTGCCCTGAGCTTGCCGAAGGGCCGAAATCATAAAATACTTCCGAGTCGGGCCCGCCCGGTTCTCCTGATGGCATACTAGCCGGTTCACCCGACCGGCTCCACCAATTTTTATCAACGCCATAATAAAATATATGAAATAATTTATCTTTCTGTAATTTCAAGCCTTGAGTCAAAAATTCCAAAATCCACGGCAACTGTTCTTGCTTAAAATAGTCTCCGAGTGACCAGTTGCCGAGCATCTCAAAAAATGTCGTATGGCAGGTATCGCCGACCTCATTAATGTCCGCGGCCCGGAATGACCGCTGGCTGTTTACCAACCTCTTCCCCAAAGGATGTTTTTGACCCAATAAATACGGGATCAATGGCTGCATGCCGCTTGAAGTAAATAATGTCGTCGGATCGTTCTCCGGAACCAAAGGGGCGGACGGAATCTCCACATGCCCACGGGCCTTAAAAAACTCAATATATTTTTTCCTCAAATCAGCGGATCTCATAGTTACGATTATATCATCAAACTATGCAGACTATAATCGTGAGGAGTAAAAAATGATTAGGATTTCTTCGGCAGGTTTTTGAAGAGGCGTTTGCGGATGCTGGCGGTCGTTTCGCGGCCGTGTTCCTGAATTTCTTCGATGTGGGCCAAGGCGCTATCCAGTTTTCGTGATGCGGTTTCGGTAAACTCTTCTGATTTATCTTCTATCTTTTCAAGAACCTGCTCTTTGATCTCTTCACCGTGTTTCAATAAATCTTTCCCTTTCTGTTCCAGCTCTTCCACCTGATCCTCCAGCTCACCCAACACATCTTCCCCTTTTTGCTGTAATAACTTCCCAGCTTTCTTTCCCTCTTTCGTCCCTAAAAAGAAAATAGTCAGTGCGCCGATGAGCCCGCCAATAAAAAATCCGGCAAGAAACTTTATATCCGTTCCGTGAGATTGATTATTATCACTCATGTTCTTCTTTTTTATGAATCAGTGATGTGATGGCACTGATACCGGTTTTAAGCCCATTGACGAATCCGGACATACCGATGACACCTTCCGAGACTGCACCGCTTACTTTCCCGGCATCATCAAGCATTTTATTCATTTTTTGCAACGATAGCCGCATCTCTTTGAGGATGTACCACACTTGAATACCCAAAACTATAAGAAGAATGGCGAGGGCAAAACTGATAATGATAATGGTAAGTTGTGTCGCGTCCATAGGGCAGTGGATTTCAGTATACTCGGCACCTACGGTAATTGCAACCCCACTTCTCGTACAATCGTCGTTGTTTTACCGAACCTGCTCGTTGCAATAATGGTAATTTTGTTTGGACCGATATCTAAAGGAGTCTGATCAAAGAATTTACCGTCTGCGCGCACAAGAATATTAATGCCATTCACAGTAATCGTCGCGTCCGGATCGGTTTTCCCGAGGATATCCACGCGTCGTTCATGCACGACAAGTTGATTGGCCGGTGCGTCCACCGATAAGCCCGGTGGCTGGTTGAGTTTTCCGTATTGAAGGCCCAAATAGCCCAAAAATATGAGAACGAGGGCAATAAGAATACCTGCTAAAAATTTCCCCGGTGTCAGCTGAAATAGTGACGTACCCATCGGCTCTGAAACTCCTTTCGGCAATAAACTTGAACGGGTGACTTCCGCTGTTTGTCTCCGGAAAAAAGCCAGTACCTTGCTGCTGTCTAAACCCAAATATTCGCTGTAATTTTTGACGAATCCTTTTGCATATGATAGATACGGTAAACTGCTGTAGTCA
>JAPLWC010000087.1 GCA_026396845.1 Candidatus Gottesmanbacteria bacterium | reverse complement strand
AACGCCGACATCGTGGTAGTAGAATTGGGCGGTACGGCAGGCGAATATCAGAATGCGTTGTATTATGAAGCGTCGCGCATTTTAGGAAGGAATAAGAAAAACAGCGTGATCCATGTTCATGTAAGTTATTTGCCTACCCCGTCGCACTTAGGAGAACCCAAGACCAAGCACACCCAACTATCGGTACGTACGCTGAATTCCATGGGGATTCAACCCGATTTTATCGTTGCCCGATCCGAAAAAGCCATGGACGGCAGACGCCGCGCCCGATTCGCGCTGTTTTGCAACGTAGACCCGGAAAACGTCATTGATAGTGTAGACCTTCCAAGTGTCTATGAATGCCCGCTGTATTTAGCCAAACAGAAACTGGATGAAAAAATTCTTACCATGATGGGATTACCGCTCGCCACACTCGATATGAGCAAATGGGAACAGATGGTAACGACGATTAAAAAGAGAAACGTAACACCGAAGACTATCGCTATCGTAGGCAAATATTTTGCAACCGGTGAGTACCAGCTGCGTGATAGTTATGCAGCTTTGATGGATGCAATTGATCATGCAGCGTGGGCAACGGGGGTTGATGTGAAGGTCAAGTGGATTCAGTCGGAAAAATTAGAGAAAGGTGATCTCACCGATATTAAAAATGTAAACGGCATTATCGTTCCCATTGGCTGGGGGCCGCGTGGTGTTGAGGGGAAAATTGCCGCTATTACCTATGCGCGCGTGAACAAAATTCCGTATTTGGGACTCTGCTACGGCATGCAGCTTGCTATCGTGGAATATGCCAGAAACGTATTAAACCTCAAGGGGGCCAATACGCTGGAAGTGGATGCGGATACAGCCCATCCGGTCATTCATATGATCAAAGGCCAGGCTGAAATCCTCAAACGCCGTGCGTACGGCGGTACGATGCGGCTGGGGAGATGGGAATGCAAGGTAAAGTCCGGCACGATCTCCGACGGGGCCTATATGAAGTACCAAGGCTACGATGACGTTAAAAGCAAAGTCGTCGGCGAAAGACACCGTCACAGATATGAATTCAATGATGCATATGCAAAGCAATTTGAGGCTGCAGGGCTTACTATCGCCGGACGGTCCGTTGTTGAAAATCTCGCCGAAATCATCGAACTACCAAAATCTGCGCATCCGTTTTTTGTCGGCACCCAATACCATCCGGAATACCGTTCGCGACCCTTGAAACCCCATCCGATATTTCTTGCATACATAGCAGCGTTGTGAAAACATATACGTTTACTATCTGCGGACTTACCCGAAAGATACCGCTGGTGCATAACAGCAAACGCACCCTTCTTGCCAATGTTACATTTCTTGGCGATATTGAACTCGTGAATTGTTTAGCAGACAAGCTGGCTGCCATTTGTAAAGATATGAAAGCGGACTTTTTTGTCTGCCCGCACGTCAAAGTGACGCCGCTTGTTCATGGCGTCGCGCTCCGACTTGGACACAAACGGTTCGTCGTCCTTCGGAAAGGCGTCAAACCGTATATGGACTCACCTGTGATTCTGCGGCCGCTTCCGGATATGCCCAAACACGTGCAGCCATTGGTTATAAATGGACCTGACGCACGTTTACTGAAAGAAAAAAACGTCATCGTGATTGATGACGTTATATCAACCGGAACAACGATGCGGATGGTGTCTCACCTCATGGAAATGGTCGGAGCCCGGGTTATTTGTTCGTTTGCCGTAATCCGCCAGGGAAATACTGCGCTTACTATCCCGAACCTCCGCAGTCTTTATGATATCCCCATTTTTAAAAATGATACAGTTTGAACGAGTTGACAAATGACACGTCGTTAACATACTGTAATCTTACAGCGTAATATCCCGTTTCCTTTACGGGGCAGATATTTTTTATAATGAAGGAACAACACTTATTGAGTGTTTTTATTTTTTTATTCATCCCGAATTAACGCGGGATTTTTTATGGGTAGCATAGAGGCAATTGAACGTGAACCGGTGTTGGATCACTGCGGCATAGTAGGCATAATGAGTTCACAGCCGCTGGAATTATTCCAAACCGGACTTGCCGGTTTAACGGCACTTCAGACGCGAGGACAGGATGGAGCCGGGTTTTGCGCGTTGACAGACGACGGCGCTATTGTGTCACATAAAGCAACAGGCATGATACGAAACGTATTTACAGATGAAGTTAAAGAAAAATACCGCGGGACAATTGCAAAAGTCTTCGGCTACCAAACCCGCTATGGGACAAACGGTTCATTTCAGCCGGAAAATACACAGCCATTTAGTGCGCAACACGAACTGTCCGGCGAATCATTTTTTGTCGCTCACAACGGAGAATTTTCGGTAAAACCCGGAGATTCGGATATCCAAACCAGCGATACAGCAAAATTTGTCAGGGCACTTGCGAGAACTGCCGGTGAGACGTGGGAATCGCGTATTCAAGAAGCTTTATCGCACGAACACGGAGCATGGAGTTTGATTATCGGAACAAACGAGGCGTTGTTTTTATCCCGTGATTCACTTGGTATCCGGCCATTGTCATTTGGTTTTTATCTCGATCCAGATACTGGAGCAACTGTTTGGTCAGCGGCAAGCGAAACGTCCGCACTTGAGGCTATGGGAGTGAAAACATTTTATGACGTAAAACCCGGTGAAATGATCCGCATAGATCCGGATGGTGCGCATTCGCTTGCAGAGAGTCCGAAACTTTCCAAAAAAGGAATTATCTATGCAGCGTGCTCGTTTGAAGGAATATATATAGAAGAAAATTCGTCCGTATTGCATCAACCAAGAGATTCCCGTGAGCAAATCAATACTCCGACCGTCCAGGAATTCCGTCATGCGTGCGGCAGAATTCTTGCCCAGGAAGCGCCGCTATCACCCAATGAGGTCGATTTGGCAATAGGCATACCGGGAACCGGAATCGACGGAGGAGAAGCCTACGCTTCCGCCACGGCTATTCCTTATATCCAGGCGATTTCGGACTTACTTCCTCAGAATGACCCGCGTACGTTTATGACAGCCGATCTTGACACTATTCTACAAAAGGTCCTTGAGCATTTTAATTTTGATGCCGATGCCCTGAAAGGAAAACGTGTGGTATTAATTGATGATTCCATCGTACGGGGCAATATTATGACCGGACTTGTCAGGTTGTTAAAAGAACAGTATGGGGTGAGGTCAGTTCATATACGGGTTTTAAGCCCGATGATAGATAACCCCTGTTACTTAGGAGTAAATACAAGGACCAAGGAACAGCTTATTGCCTATCGCGAACAGGACGACGTGGAGCGTATCCGAAACGTTTTCGGGGCGGACTCGCTTGCCTACTTATCCACGAACGGACTGAAACAGGCCTTCGGTGATAACCCAAACGGGTATTGTTACGGATGTATGATCGGACACCATCCGCCTGTTGACCGGATGGGAAACATCGTATGACAAATTACGAAGCGTTGCGGACTAACCCTGTCGTTGTTATTTCCAGCTGTCCGGATGCTCCCGGAATGGATCGTGCACGGGCATTAAACGTTCCGGTGGAAGTGGTTGGCAGAGGTGATTCTCTTCTTGAAGCACTGAAACGGCATGAAGTGGAATTTATCGCTCAAACCGGATGGTTACCCAAAACTCCACCCGAGGTTATAGACAAATATCGCGGTATGATCATAAACCAGCACCCGGGACGCCTTCCGGATTTCGGCGGGAAGGGCATGTACGGCGCGCGGGTAACCTGTGCTACAATTGCGTATTTTTGGCTGACCGGTGAAGATGATTTTTGGACCGCAAGCACAGTTCACCATGTTACCGAAGAATTTGACGCAGGCGATCTGATTCAAGTAACACGTCTCAATATTTTTTCGCCTCAAGGTAATCTACTGGACGCAACGCGGCAAACACAGGAACGTTTGCTTCGGGTCGAACATGATAACGTGATAAGCGTGCTATCCCATTTTGGCAATGGTTCCGTGCCGAGGTCTGAACAAGCCCAATCATTTATCGATGGATCCGCGGACGTGCTGTATGAGGCGAAACGGATTGCAATTGAACTTTTTCCAAAGGGCTAATCTATGATCAAACACTACGCACTTCTTTCTGTATTTGATAAAACGGGGATAGAAGATTTTTCCATGAAGCTTATTGCCGCCGGATATACGATTATTTCAACCGGCGGTACGGGGAAACGGCTTACCCAATCCCATATTCCCTTCGTGCCGATTGAACAAATTACCGGTAATCCCGAAAGTTTTGACGGTCGCATGAAAACGATCAGTTTCCAGGTGGAAAGTGGTATTTTGTTTGACCGAGCCAAACGGACGCATCAAAAAGAAGCGAAACGTTTTCACATAGTACCCATTGACGTGGTTGTATGTAACTTGTATCCGTTTGAGCAAACCGTTGCCAAACGGGGGGTCACGCTGCCTCACGCCATAGAGAATATTGATGTCGGAGGTCCGACGATGATTCGCGCAGGAGCCAAAAATTTTAGGTTCGTGTTGGTGGTTGTAGACCCGGCGGATTATGCAAAAGTTTCCGAAATGCTTCAAAAAAAGCATATGGATGTTGACCAAAGACAGGAATTTGCGGCAAAAGCATTTTCGCACCTCTCGTTGTATGACGCACAGGTTGCACGGTTTTTGAATAAAGAAACTTTCCCCGGAGAACTTACCATTCCTTTACGAAAACATAAAACACTCCGCTATGGTGATAACCCGGATCAGTCGGCCGTGTGGTATGTTGAACCAGGGGTAGATGCCACGATATCTCATCTGGAACTCCGTGCAGGAAGAAATCTTTCAGCGACAAATATGACCGACATTGATGCCGGTATAAAATCCGTACGTCTTTTTGGCACACCCGCGGCAGTCGTGATAAAACACAACAGTCCCTGCGGTATCGGACTCGGAAATACTGCTCATCGCGCACTGTCGCTTGCTCTCGCGTCTGATTCGGAATCTGCGTTTGGCGGTGTCGTTGTCATGAACGTCCCTATGACTGCGCGTGCGGCTGGTGTACTAGCTGATTTTAAAGACGAAGGACGGGGCATGATGGATATTGTGGCGGTTCCTGATATTACCGGTGAGGCCCTTGCCGTCTTAACGCGGGTGCGAAAGTCTACCGGTGTATACGTTTTTGGAAATATGACCGCGCACTCTCCGAATAAACGACTCGTACGATGGGTAGACGGCGGAATGATTATCCAAAATGAAAATAACCCTGAGGAGAGTTTCAAAACGTGGAAGGTGGTCACAGAAGTAAAACCAACGAAACGGCAACTTTCGCAAATGAAAATTATTTGGAAGGCTATCGCGCGCATCCGTTCTAACACCGTAGCCGTCATGGATAGCACTCTGCCGATTGTCAGAGGCATCGGTGCGGGACAGACGTCTCGGGTCCTATCGACAAAAATTGCGCTTGAGAGGGCAGGAAAATATGCCCGCGGCGGCATTTTGGCAAGCGACAGCTTTTTTCCGTTTGATGATTCGGTGAGTCTTGCTGCCAAAGCCGGGATTGTTGCGATCGTGCAACAAGGAGGGTCAGTGCGTGATCAGGCCTCCATTGATGCGGCAAACGCTTCCGGTATCACGATGGTGTTCACCGGACAGCGGGTCTTTTGGCATTAATACTATGACGGAAAGAATTCTTGTTGTCGGCGGCGGAGGAAGAGAACATGCGATCGGATGGAAATTGGCACATGAGACAGTAGGGAGGAAATTATATTTTGCTCCGGGAAACGGCGGGACCTGCGTAATCGGAACAAATATAGACGTAGGAGTAACGGACGTCAGCGGTCTTGTTCAGTTTGCATCAGATAAAAGGATAGATCTTACGGTTGTTGGCCCCGAAGCACCGCTTGAGTCAGGTATCGTTGATACATTTGCCGAAGAACATCTCCCTATTTTTGGGCCTACCCGGAGTGCTGCAATGCTGGAAACGGATAAAGCGTTTGCAGTGCGGTTTATGGAGGCCCATGGTATACCTCATCCCGACTCAGTAACATTTACGGATTTTGATAAGGCAAAAACCTATATGTTTCGTAAAGGGGTGCGACACATCGTAATTAAAGCCGCAGGATTGGCAGGCGGAAAAGGAGTATTTTTACCAGACGATGAGCCTGAAGCGATAAAGATTCTCGGCGGCCTTATGACCCACCATACACTTGGTACTGCAGGAGAACGCGTCATCATCCAAGAACGGCTCACCGGCCCTGAAATATCCATGCTTGCGTTTAGTGACGGGACCCGAGTCATACCGCTTCTTCCGGCGCAGGATCATAAGCGATTAAATGACGGTGATGAAGGACCCATGACCGGCGGTGTTGGAGCGGTTGCAGACGTACCGTTTGTGACACATGAAATGATAGATCAAATGTATCGGACAATATTGCAACCTACGGTTGACGGTATGAGGGAAGAAGGCCATCCGTATACAGGTATCTTATACGCAGGGCTCATGATGACAAAGGAAGGACCAAAAGTATTGGAATATAATGCACGGTTCGGCGATCCTGAGACGCAGCCGCTTATGATGCTTATGAATACGCAACTTGCGCCAGTACTTCTGTCATGTATTGAAGGAACCCTTACCGAATCTCAGGTAGGGTTTACGCGTGGGAAAGCGGCATGTGTCGTGCTGGCAAGCGAAGGGTACCCGGAATCCCCGGTTCTCGGTAGGGAAATATTTGGACTGGACACGGTGAATGATCCTCATATAACCGTTTTTCATGCAGGAACTATGGTAGATGACGGTAAGCTGCTTACTCATGGTGGTAGGGTTTTGGGTGTGACTGCATGGGGAAAAACCCTTTCGGATGCGCTCGCACACGCCTACGGTGCAATCGGAGAAAAGGGAATTCATTTTGATGGCATGCAGTACAGGAAAGATATCGGACGTACGGCCCAAAAAACTATCCTCGTATGGTTACCCGTATAGAAATTACATCGACTGTTTTGGATCCACGGGTACGATTGTTGACCGCGCACCTGGGGAGTCTGGGATACAAAATCCGTGTCGTTAGCGTCACGGACGTCTATACGATTGATAAACAATTGGATAAAAAACAAATCTCCACTATAACTTCGATGTTAACCAATCCTGTTGTACAGCGGTCCGATTATATTTACGCAATTTCACCATCTAAATTTGACTGGGCTATCGAGATTGGGTATCTGCCCGGTGTCACGGATAATGTCGCAAATACCGTACGGGAGATGGTGACTGATCGATTACACAGTACGTTTCGCGGAACTGAAAATATCTACACGTCAATTGTGTATTTTGTGAAAGGCAAACTTTCTGAATCGACGATCCGCAACATTGCAGACGAGTTGTACAACCCGTTGATTCAACGGGCAGGAATAAAATCCCAAAAAATATTCGTTCGGGAGAAAGGTATGGACAGGGTCATTCCAAGAGTTATGTTATCGGGGCCATCAGAGGCAGAGACGGTAAACCTTACCATATCAGATACAGAGCTTGCTGCAATCGGTAAATCAGGGATACCAAATGCTGACGGTACCCGCCGCGGGCCTCTTGCGCTCTCATTATCTTCAATGAAGGAAATTGCAAAGTATTTTGCAAAGAAAAAACGAAAACCGACGGATGTAGAACTGGAATCAATTGCACAGACGTGGAGTGAGCACTGCAAACACATCATTTTTAATTCGCCGATTGACGATATACAGGAAGGATTGTTCCTGCGTTATATTAAGCGGGCAACTGATGTGATTCGGGCTGGTAAAGGCACGAACGACTTTTGCGTATCCGTATTTTCTGACAATTCCGGTGCTATTCGCCTTGACAGGACATACCTTTTAACTCATAAAGTGGAAACACATAACAGTCCATCCGCACTCGATCCGTACGGCGGGGCCCTCACCGGTATTGTTGGTGTCAATCGCGACACGATAGGGTTCGGTCTCGGTGCCAAACCAATTCTTAACACGTATGGATTTTGTCTGGCTGACCCTAAAATAGACGTGCCTATTTACAAAGGTTCTGGTAAAACCTGCCCTATGCTTTCATCACGACGCATTTTTGACGGAGTCGTCGCCGGCGTCAACAGCGGCGGCAACTGTTCGGGAATCCCGACGCCACAGGGATTTCTTTACGTTGATCCGCGGTACCGCGGAAAGCCTCTGGTATTCGTAGGGACAGTCGGATTAATTCCGGAGAAAATGAAAGGCCGAAAAATGTATGTGAAAAAAGCCCGGCCCGGCGACTATATCGTGATGGTGGGAGGCAGAGTGGGGCTGGATGGAATACATGGCGCTACGTTTTCTTCCGAAGCCCTCTCGACCGGAAGCCCTGCAACGGCCGTACAAATCGGTGATCCGATTACGCAAAAAAAATTAAGCGACGCCATTGTGAAGGAGGCACGGGATCTGGCATTGTATACGAGTATTACCGATAATGGCGCCGGAGGATTATCCTGTTCTGTTGCTGAAATGGCCAAAGAGTCCGGCGGATGTGTCGTGGATCTTGAAAAGGTTCCGCTCAAGTACCCGGGTCTTGCTCCGTGGCAAATCTGGATTTCCGAATCGCAGGAGCGTATGACGCTTTCGGTCCCCAAAAAATCCTGGAAACGGTTTTCGTCGCTTATGAAGGACCGCGGTGTAGAGGCAACCGTTATTGGTACATTTATCCGCTCGGGAAAATGTGTTGTGCAGTATAAGAACAAAACCGTGATGGACGTCGATATGCAATTTTTGCATGACGGGTTTCCGCGAGCTCATTTACATTCAAAACCCGTAATTCGCAAACACCCTGAACCGGCTTATAAGGAAAAGCTTAATTATACGGCAGGGTTTCTTCAGCTTATCGGAAGAAAAAATATCGCCGGGATTTCTTTTTTGGCTCAGCAAT
>JAPLWC010000028.1 GCA_026396845.1 Candidatus Gottesmanbacteria bacterium | reverse complement strand
CTCACTGCCGCCTGCTGATATGTATTAAGCTCATTGAGGAGTGAATCACTCATAACATATAATAGTACCATATGAAACCACTGCTGATTGCCGGGAATTGGAAGAGTAATAAAACGACAGCGGACGCATTACGTTGGCTCCAGGATTTTAAGAATCATACGGGAACTATCCCCACATATATCACCGTTGTACTCTGTGTGCCATTTACCTTGCTGTATACGGTCAAAGAGAAAATCCGGGAATATTCGTTGCCCATTGTATTGGGAGCACAAAACGTATCGCCGTTTCCGGAAGGCGCTGAAACTGGGGAAGAGAGTGCCCGGATGGTCCGTGATCTTGCCGATTGGGTAATTATCGGCCACAGCGAGCGCAGGAAAAATTTCCATGAAACGGATGATGTATTGCAAAAGAAAGTCGAACAGGCACATCTCGTTGGGTTGAAGATCATTTATTGTGTTCCGGATGATAGAACGCCGATACCTGCGCATGTTGATGTCACGGCCTACGAACCGGTATGGGCAATCGGTACCGGTAAGTCGGATACACCTGAAAATGCCAATATGGTTGTCGCTAGTATCAAAGCAACGTCTCAGGTCAAGCGGGTAATTTACGGGGGAAGCGTCACCACTGCCAATGTCGCTTCTTTTGTGGGTCAGCCGTCCATAGACGGGGTTCTTCCCGGTGGCGCGAGCCTGGACCCTGAAATATTTGCCGCTCTTATAACGAACGCACGATGAAAAAAATTATTGCTTTTGCTGTTTTCGTTCTTTTCATTATTTTGGCTGCAAAAGCAGTTATTTGGAGTGTACGATTCATGGAACTGGCTACACTTGATTCTTCCGACGGCCGCACCAACATCCTCATTTTAGGGATCGGCGGGGGTGACCACGAAGGAGCTGATTTAACCGATACGATCATGGTACTCTCTCTGGATATGGCAAAGAAAACAGTGGCGCTTATTTCCATTCCGCGCGATATCTGGAGTGATACGCTGAAGGATAAAGTAAACACTGCATATCATTACGGGAATGAAAAAGGCCTGCCTGCCGGCAGGCAGGGCGGAGGATTATTACTTTCAAAAGTCATTATGGAGGATATTATCGGGATACCTATTCACTATGCGGTGGTTATAGATTTTTCCGGATTTACCAAGGTGATCGACGCGGTTGGTGGCATTGACGTGAATGTGCCGGAGACGTTTACCGATACCCAATACCCGAAACCCGGCATGGAACAATCGACGTGTCCTGGGGATCCGACCAACGCATGTGTGTACGAAACCGTTCACTTTGACGCCGGTCTGCAGCATATGGACGGTGCACGGGCGCTTATTTACGCACGAAGCCGCCACGCGGAAGGGTACCAAGGAAGTGATTTTGCCCGGAGCCGCCGCCAGCAGATTATTATGGTCACACTCAAAGATCGGTTTATGCATCCGGCGGCTTGGATAACACTGTCGCGCCTGCAGGCGTTGCCGAAACTTCTGGACGATGCGACCGATACGGATATGACTATTGCTCAGGCACTGACAGTAGGCAGGCGCTTTGCATCTGCCAGCCAGGATCAGATTAAAAAAATAGCCTTTGATCAGTTGCTGGATAATCCGCCGGTGTATTTATATAACAACCTCTATGTTTTAATACCCAAGACAAATTGGGACGATATCCACGCGTATATTAAACAGCAACTTTAGAGGGCAAGTCCCAGAAGAAGGATAAGGAGTCCGCCGCCGATAATTGAGGCCCCCAGGATTGAAAAACCGGAGCCGGAGACGGGGATTTTCGGCGTCGGGGCAGCGGCCGCCACCGCGCAGACACAATCGGTTTGTGAGGTGCAGGATGAGTTCCTACATGCGCCTCCGATACAGACCAGTCCGCTTATACAATCGGTATTGAGGGTACAGGTATTATTACAACCAGCAGGAGGTATCGGTGTCGGAGTCGGATTATACGCTATTGGGCACTGACAATCTGTTTGATCCGTACAACTTGCGTTTCTGCAGGAATTACTGACGCAAACTAACTCTGTCTGACAATCAGTATTGGTCGTACAGGTGTTATTACAACCGACCTGTTGTTGCGGTGTTGGGGTGGGGGTCGGCGTCGGTGTTGACGTGTTTTCAGGTGTCGGCGTGGGAGTATTCGTCGGTGTCGGCGTGGGAGTAAGTGTCTCGGTAGGCGTCGGCGTCGGAGTGAGAGTTCCCGTCGGAGTCGGTGTGGGAGTACCGGTAGTGAGCGTTATAGTAAATGTTAACGTACACGCTGAAGCGGCGGCCTTAGGTTGTTGTTGGGGTACTGTTGGAGCGACCTGTTTGGTTTGGGAGAGTCTCCCGCTGGTTAAAAGGACAAGCACCGCCAGCCCGATCGTGAGAAGGACTACGATAAACAAATACCAATGTTTTTTCAAATAGTTCATAGCATTAGTTCCATACGGATCCGTCAAACCACTGCGCATCTATTGTAAAGTCTGTGACGTTTTCCAGCGTATAATCCCATGTAAACTGGCCGTTTGCATTTTTCGTTGTCGTTTCGTTCCATGCTCCGGCGTTGACGCGGAAGCGGACTTTGGTGGCGGCGCCTCCCGGGGCGAATGCCAGGGTAATCATATCGCCGGGCTGTAATGCGTTCAGTTCGTCCTGTGAAAGTGCATTGCCGTCTTTGTATGCGATGATATTGATACACTGCGGCGGAGTCGGGGTTGGGGGTGGTGTGTTGCCGGCACAGCTTGCATCCGCATGACAGTTCTTGTTTGGCATGCCTGTCGGTGTGCATGTACCGTTTATGATACATTCACCCGTGGTTGTACAATAATGTGGAAGTGGACAGCATGGAGGATTCATCCCTTGTAGCCTCCCGTCACACTGAGCGTGTTCCCACCACCCCATTTCCCCGACAGGTACATCGCACATTTCTTGGCCGACACATTGAGTCACGTAGTTATCAAATATACAGAAGGGGGTTTGCGGAGAACAGGCAGGCGTGGGGGTAGGTGTGGTGGGGGTTGTTGGGTTACATTTGTGTCCACTTAAACAAATGCTTGATGCTACGCTATGATCGGCACCGGAACCACTGCAACACCTGCCACCAGGATTTAGACATTG
>JAPLWC010000040.1 GCA_026396845.1 Candidatus Gottesmanbacteria bacterium | reverse complement strand
GCGGCGAAAACTCAAGCCAAACCCTCCCGTTGGAATCACGCTTTTGAGAAATAAGCTTAATTTTTCTCAAGCTCGTCAAGTACAAAAGATAGGTACAAAGATCCATGTCTGATGTTCTATATGTGTCCACGTTTCCCTCCTTCCGGGGTAAAGAACCTATACAATCCGACAGATACGCCTTTTTCCCTAATTACAAACCACCGGTGATAAAGTTTTTTGTATTCGGATGATTCACGGTTGAATAGTTGAAGTCGGGTTCGAAGTTCAATTTCTTCTTTCCGTGCCTCCTTATGAGAGTCGTCAGGCGCTATTTCACTCAATTCTTTTAACCCTGCCGCTCGAACTTCGCCTCGATACATGAGTTCTTTGTTTATGCTCGCAAGGTTCGTCTCGTCCTTCTTTGTAGGTTTCGACGAGATTCGCTCCCGAAGACGCTTTGCCATCGCCTCAAGTTTTTCTTGTGGAATGGTAAATAATTGCAGTTTCATAGCTCCTCTGTCTCCATTTCGTCAAGGAATTTATCTTGTTCGCTTACAGTCGGTTCTTTCAATTTAGCCTCATCGTTTGCCAATTCCGATGACGGTAGTGACCCAAGTGACCCCGAATTGTAGGTACTCGCCAATCCATATTGAGTTGCGATACTTTTTATGAGTTCGGGGTCGTAGTAAATAACGCTTTTGCCTCCAGTGCTTCTCTTGGAAGTAAACCCTAGACCCTTCAAAATCCGACCGATAATATCCTTTCGTACGACAAACCTTGGATCATTTTTGCCTTCGTTGAAGGCGTTGGTGACTATTTCAACTGCTAAAAATCCGTCAGACACTTGTGGTTCGCTGGCAATCACCGCTTCAACTACCTGTGCCTCAAAGCTATCGGTTGCTTCATCCTGCTTTTTTTGGCTAATAAGGGTTAATAGGGAATTGAAAGTATCTGTCTTTTCAGGAAAAAACGTATGGACGATCTGATGAAGTGGGCTCATGATGTCCCCAAGTCTTCCGGGAAGGGGCTTATCTATCTTTTTAAGTTTTGTATCCTTATGTCGGAACCGGAATCCTGTAAGTTTTGCCTTAAGATCAAGCGCATCCTCCGGTAATACGGGATCATTGAAAACTCTTGCACTTGGCTTCATGTCAATAGATATGGCCCGCGATTCGATAATGTCATCAACCGGTCTATTCGTCATGACAATAGTCGGCCCGAATAACTTGAATGACTTTGTGTCCCGAAATGGCCCCCTTTCCGGCCATAGGGTACGAGATGACGATGAACCTCTCTCGTATCTAGCGAGAATAAGATCATCACAGTTTGCCCGTTCTATTTTCTTGGGAAAATTCTTCACGTCAAACCCCAGCGCCGCTTTATGATCGTTGCCCCATCGGATAATATCCGGCTCCCGTACGGTTTCGGTAAATACTCCACGCCGCGAGACATACAAACAACCCTTGCCAGTTCTACTTTTACCTCGTTCCTTAACCGCAAATAGATAGAGAATGGGAGAGAAGTGAAGTTTATCAATGATATGAGTATGGAAATCCCACAGTACCAACAAATCATAATATAGCTCGTTGGGAAGGTCTGAAATTCGCCTATGATACTCAAGTAGGTGTACATACAAATCAGCATCACTTGGGTCACTAGGGGCACTAATGAGCTTCAGAACGGTATCCTTATCAGAAAAGAGATAGGGAGACTCACTTTTCACTGGAGGAGTGTAGGTTACGTTACCAATGACAATTGAATCTACAGTTTTTCCTTCGTTGGTGAGATATACAAGTTTTTCCCCATCATCGAGTACGTCACAAACACCCTCTACATCGAGAGCAAGATTCGTTTTGGATTTTTCTGCGATCACTTTATTCGTCTTTTCTATAATTTTTTGTGCTTTTTCAAAAGTAGATTTCATAGCAATCTCCTCACAGCGGAAGGAAAGTCCACCTTATCAAGCTTCATGACGTAATCAATTGCCGAATGGCCGTGCGCCGAACAACCGAAGCAGTGATAACTACCATCTGAATAGAAATAGAATGATGGGGTTCGTTCTTCGTGAAACGGACATTTTGCTTTGAAATTACACCCTGACCGGATCAGGTGGCCATCATAAAGTTCCCATGTGGAATACTCACGTGCTCGTTCTATTTGATCATGTGAGAGGAAATTGGCAGGAGTGGGTTCGTTAACACAGTTGAGATACAAATTGCACCAATAGACAAGTTGCGCTTTGATTTTGGCCTTCTTGAGTTCTTCTCCTAACTCGATACCACGTAGACCGTCTATTCGCCCCATACGATAGATAATGTATTCTCGTTGTACTGGGGTAAATCGCCGCGAAGTCTCGAGTTTGTCGGTGTATTCTAGAACCTTGGCCTCGAAGATTGGGCGGAGGTCATCTTTACCAAATAGGTCTATCCATTGTATCGTCATATCATTTTTTGCCAACAAAAAACGCGCAACCTTGCGCGTTATGTACGCTTATATTTACCTACATTACTATTATACCATTTTAGGTATTTTTTGAGACGAAATTAGCTTGTCACAACGCCCTAAAAACTATCGATTTGACAAGGCATATTTTAAACCATCTCTTTATATCTCTGTTTGCGATATTTGAGGCCAAGACATCGTCTGCAGCCAAGCAGGCCGCTAAGTCCCCGATATAGGCACCCTACACGTCCGTGGCAACCCGGACAGACAAACCATAGCCGTTCCCCGTTGAAACGTGTTTTTGTCGTAGTTAAGCCTATCTCTACCCCCAGAGCCTCGATCTGAGCCTCTACGATGGCCCGTTTCGCCCTGATTCGTGCGTACCGCACTAGTTTATCGACCGAAACCCTCTGACACTCTTCGACAAGATTTTGAAAACTACCTAAATCATATGGGTTTATTGCGTTATTCATGGGTATTTGCTTGGATAAGCTGGTTTTGACCAATTATGGCAGTTTGTGCCTTCACTGTGATCTGCAATGGAGCCTGTTTCATCATTCGTAAGACATGTAATGAGGTAATATATTGTCTGTATGCTCTATCTGATTCTTTACTGAGCACACTCAACCGTTGAATCTCCCGCTGCATGATATTACATGCGTTATTCGGATTATATGGGTGGAACGAATCCTCTCTGCACGTCATATGCGCGTAATAGAGCGAACTTATCTTACCTTCGCTGTTGATTATTTGTTCCCGGATGCCGATAAAGTGACGGTATGCAATAGAAGCCACGGTAGCGAGGGATCGCTCACTCGGGGTTTGACACTGATATTCACGTTGTAATTGTTCCTCAAATCTACTTAGCACGATATCTTCGTCTTCAACGGTTATCTCTTCGGCTGAAATATCTTTAATAACAACTGATTGAGACATAGTACTGGGAATATCCTATGTCTATTTTACCACGAAGGAGTACTTTCCAAAGGCCTCTAGTGTGCGCCTTGCAACATATTAGGAGCGAGTGTTTCTGTTCGAGAGGGTTGGTTGGGGTTATACCAGTAATCATATTCCGTGCAATTCGTTGCTCCATTAGTGCCTTCCGGCTGACAATTCATTGTTTTTACTTCTTTCATACCGGCATGAGGATCTACTGGTGCAGATGTAATAACAGGGACGCTAATCGGTAGTAGTGCAGTTGTTGGTATTGGGCTTATTAAAGCTGAATTACTTGCTTCCGAAGATTTTTGATTATGATTTGATCCGATAAATATCTTTTGCTTAGCGATAAGAATTACCAGCGCCACAAGTGAAACTGCAATTACGGTAAAGATAATTTTGAGATATAGGTCATCTGTCTTAATTTTAGTCATTATTTAATTTATTAGTTACAATATCCCATTTCCAAAGTCCCAGTCGGACCAGACCCAAATAGATTATCGTATGAATCAGAATAAATAAGTAATCCCTTTTTCTTAAGTATTCTGTATATAACGAGACTACTACCATTATCTTTTGTCATGGTTATGCTGTCAGCATTATTATCAAGCACCGTAAGTTGTCCTTGCCCCGTATTTAGTTTAACAGTCGGATGATCGGTATTTAGGTTAATAAACGTAACCGTATCTGCTTCATTATCATCCGCAAAAACGTATCGTATTCTTTCTGGTGGATTAGAATCGTTCCCTCCTGCTGGCGGTGCCATGAAAAACGTATTAAATGATTTTTTAAACCTGCATGTGGTGGAGTCTGTAATGTTTTTGGAGGGACTTAAAATACCTTCTGGAGGTAACCATTCAAACACGGTGCTTATCTGATTACCATTAGTTTGATTACTATTATGTTGATAATTGTTACCGAGATAAACAATGGCTCCGCCAATAATCAAGCCAAAAAGAAATATTTTCCAACTACTGATTTTATTCATATCACAGGTATAGCGTCAGTTATCACTGAGCAATTTTATAATCCCATATATTCGCACACCAATTGTAAGCAACAGTTCTGTCTATATTGGTTTTCACGAGTGTTTTAATAACCTGTGAATCACCACCTGCTATATATGGGGACACGAGAATATATTCATTATCGTCCGCAGGATCAGAGCATGAATTTGGTTGCTGTTTATAGAAAGAGAATCTGACAACCACGTTTGTAAGCGCTACAAAGGCGTAGTTATGTAATGTCGAGGTGAACGTTGGATTAGTTTCGGGATAATAGTTATTTGTCATTTTTTGATCAGTAAGCACAAGCCCTTTAGGCATAGGCGTAGGTTGTGGTGTATCTGTAAATAGTGGCAGCGGATGTGCAACATCAACTACAGGAGAATCACTGGTTACAGGTGTTGGACTTAAATTAATTTCTGTCACCCATTTTGATTGGTCATACGATCCAATTAGAATTATATTTGGATTACTAAGTGTTGTAAGCTGATCCGAATTTAGGCTTCCGAAATTATTTTCGGTAATAGCAATTTTCATTGAGTCATCAGAATAATCACTTTGTTTAAATGTGATAGTCCATGCTCCAAAACTATTCTTTAGAAGTAACCCGATGTTTGTTGCCTTACAAATTTGACCATTCCTATCCGCGTCTATAATCCATAAATAATAAGGTCCAGACGATTCCGGAAGCATATTTGTAGTAGCAAAATAAGATGTTTGTCCACTATTTGTTGTTTTCCTTATAATTCCCTCAAATCCTCTTTTTACAGTTTCTTGTAGAAAAAGTGCTTCCATTGGGGGCTGTTTGAAACCACTCCTGAGAGGTTGACATGCCGATTGTTTAACAGAAGGTTTAGAAGTGTTTTTAGTAGTTGCTTGTTTATTGCTGAGAACTGACCCAACTATATAGACGCCAAATAATATAACGATAATAACGACCAATGGTTTATTTTTCATAAAGTAGT
>JAPLWC010000094.1 GCA_026396845.1 Candidatus Gottesmanbacteria bacterium | reverse complement strand
CAGATGCTTTCAAGCGGGGAAACGACCGGAGTATTTCAATTAGAATCTATCGGTATGCGGCGCTACATAAAGGAACTCAAGCCGACAAATATTTTTGATGTCATGGCGATGGTAGCGCTTTTCCGTCCGGGGCCGATGGCTACCATACCGGAATTTATCAAAAGGAAACACAATCCCGCAGCTATTACCTACCCCGACCCGAGACTGAAAGAGGTATTGAAACAGTCCTACGGCATTATCGCGTACCAGGACGACGTACTACTCACGGCAATCACCCTTGCCGGGTATTCCTGGGGGGATGCGGATAAGCTTCGGAAAGCCGTCGGTAAAAAAATTCCTACTGAAATGAAGAAACAAAAAGAAAAATTTATGGAGGGCTGTGTAAAAAACGGCATGACACGGGTCAAGGCGGAAGAAATATTTAACCTTATAGAACCGTTTGCCGGGTACGGATTTAACAAAGCGCACGCCGCGTGCTACGCAACGATTGCCTATGAAACTGCGTATTTGAAGGCCAATTATCCGGTAGAGTTTATGACGGCAGTGTTAACCGCCGAATCACGCGCGAATACCGGGCCTGCGCGGGATGAACGGATTGCGAGCATGGTTGCCGAATGCAGACGGACAGGACTCACACTTCTCCCGCCGGACATCAACACATCAGATGTGGAATTTACGATTGAGGAAGGAAAAATTCGTTTCGGACTGTCTGCCGTCAAAAATGTCGGATCCGCCGCAATAGAAAGCATTCTGGCCGCGCGCAAAGCCTCCCGGTTCGTGAGTTTATCCGATGTTGTTTCACGAGTTGATACGTCCAAAGTGAACAAAAAAACGTTTGAAAGTCTTATTAAAACCGGGGCCATGGACGCATTCGGTTCGCGGTCTTCCATGCTTTCCGGTTTCGGACAACTTTTGGAACAGTCCCATAAGCACAAACGGGCAGTTGCCTCCGGCCAGGTCGGACTATTTGCAGATGATGATGCGTCACAGGTCTTTTCCGACGCCCTGACGGATATTCCGGAGCTTTCCCAGTCGGAACTTTTGGGATTTGAGAAAGAATTACTCGGTTTTTATCTTACTACCCACCCCCTGGAGCCGCACAGAAAAGCACTGGCAGCTAAATCCTTTACTCCTCTTACCGACCTTTCGTCCGGACGCATCGGGGAACGCGTGCTTGTTGCGGGTATCATTGTCAGTGTTAAAAAGATCGTGACCAGAGCCGGGAATCATGAAATGGTTTTTGCGAAGCTTGAGGATTTGACGGGAACGATTGAAGTCGTCGTGTTTCCCAAAATCTACGCATTGACTTCTGATTTGTGGAAACCCGATCGTGTAGTAGAATTAACGGGAAAGCTGGACCAAAAAGATGACCGTTTGACTATCCTGGTTGATGACGTCAAACCACTGGTCTAGTTGGTTATCCTTGTGATAGAATGAATATGAGGTTTTTTGTGTGGTCGAACAATACGATATAACGCTGAATACTGGGTTTCGGGGAGCAAAAAACCGCCCGAAACGCCGGAATAAGGAATCGGACAATGCGTGGTATTACTTAGGATTGGCCGGACAAATAGGGTATATCGTCGCCATACCGATTGCCGGAGGCGCGATACTTGGCTCATTGGTCGATCACAGATTTGGGATATATCCCAAGGGAAGCTTGATAGGAATCGTGACGGGGTTTGTGATATCGACAGCAGGATTCGTGCATGTAATACGGGAAATTATACAAAAACGGAAATAATACTGATATGCCACAAATTACACTCGCAGCAGAGAAAATCGGGTCCGTATTCGGACTGCCGATCACCAATTCGTTACTGGCGACGTGGGTCGTGATGGCGATTTTAATTGTGTTCTCACTCGTAGCCACGCACAACATGACGCTCGTGCCGCGAGGTCTACAGTCTATAGCGGAAATGGTTGTCGGCGGGTTATACGACTTTTTTACGTCGGTCGCCGGCAAGTATATTAAACAGTTTTTCCCGCTCGTTGCCTCATTTTTTCTGTTCATCCTTGTTGCGAACTGGTTCGGTCTTTTGCCGGGCGTTGGCACCATCGGTTTTTATGAAGCGGGAAAATTTGTGCCGCTTCTTCGCGGTTCCAATACAGACCTGAATATGACCCTCGCCCTTGCCATCATTTCCATCGTCGCCATACAGTACTTTGGGTTTAAAACGCTCGGGTTCCATTACAGTACGCGGTTTTTGAACTTCAAAGGCCCCATTGATTTCTTTGTAGGTATCCTTGAGATTATTTCCCAACTTGCAAATATTCTGTCGTTTACATTCCGGTTGTTCGGCAACATATTTGCCGGTGAAGTGCTTCTGACCGTCATGGCGTTTCTCATGCCGTTTATCGTGCCATTACCGTTTATGGCACTCGAACTGTTTGTCGGGTTTATCCAGGCGTTGGTATTTTCGATGTTGACGGCTGCATTTTTAAATGTCGCGGTTTCGCACGGGGCCCAGGAGCACGCCAAACACGCGGCTTGAAGTCAGGAGGTGATTTTTTAATGGATCAAAATACAGTAAAATTAATTATGACGGGTATTACAGTAGCGGTTGGAGGATTTGGACCGGCACTTGCAATCGGAATGCTCGCGGCAAAAGCGATGGAGGCAATCGGCCGAAATCCTGAAGCTGCGGACGGTATACGCACGACGATGATTTTAGGTCTTGCGTTTGCTGAAGCTATTGCTATTTATTCATTGGTCGCCGGCCTGATTATCAAATTTGTGTAAGAAGTTACCATGAAAGGATAGCGTTATGGAGCAGTTAGGAATTGAGCCGAATTTACTTTTGGCTCAAATAGTCAATTTTCTCATCATTTTTTTCGTGCTTTCGAAGCTTCTCTATAAGCCGATCCTTGGCATGCTGGAAAAGAGAAAGAAGGAGATTGCGGCCGGTCTTGAGCTGACGGAAAAGTTACGGGCAGAGGAAGAAAAGATGAATGCGCGGAAGGAAAAGCTTTTAGAGGAAGCACGGAAAGAAGCACGTAATATCGTGGAGGGGGGGAAGAAAGAAGCGGAGGCCGAGGCCCATGATATTATTGAAGCCGCCCACACGGCCGCGCAGGGCATCATAGCAAAAGGAAAAGATGATGTCGTTGAGCTGCGCGCGGGTATGGAGAAAGATGTACGCAAAGCTGCGGTAGATATAGCGCAGGCTATGACCAAACAGCTGCTGTCACAGGTGCTTTCAACGGCTGATCAGCATAAGTTGATACAAAAACACGTAAAAGAATTGGAAAAGGTTAACTCATGAAGATGCTTTCAAAAGATGCACGGGGATTTATAGAAGAAGTCGCGATGTACGTGCGCAGCGATGCGCGCGCAAAGACAGTAGCGCCGCGAGTTACGTCGCTTCTCACGAAAGTGACGGCGGCGGCCAAGCGTGAACAGAATGCACAGGTCAAAAGTGCAGTAGCACTTTTGGAGCCGGAGAAGAAACGGATTGAAGCAGTTCTTGTCCGGCTGTTGGGACACTCTGTCGAGTGCCAGTATAGTATTGATGAGTCCCTTGTGGGGGGAATTAAAATTCAGGTGGCAGATTGGATTGTCGATTCGAGTCTCACGACTCAAGTGGCTAGCATCGCACGGTCCATATTATCCGTATGAAAAACGATTATACCAGGGACATTGCCAGCGAACTAGTCAAAAAAATCACGCAGTACGAACCGGATGTTCGGGCAGAGCGGATCGGGCATGTGATGTCTGTTGCGGTGATTATCTGTCCATCAAAGAAGGCGATGAGGTGACTTCCACGGGTAAACTTTTGTCTATGCCTGTCGGCGAATCGTTTTTAGGACGGGTTGTCAATCCGATCGGAGAGCCGCTGGACGGCGGACGACCGATAAAAGCAAAGACGCTGTATCCGATTGAAAAGGTTGCACCATCTGTCACGAGCCGCAGGAGAGTCCAGACGCCCATACAAACCGGCATTAAAGCAATTGATGCGATGATTCCGATCGGCCGCGGACAAAGGGAGCTCATTATCGGCGACCGGAATACCGGGAAAACCTCAATTGTCGTTGATACGATCATAAACCAAAAGAAAGAAAACGTCATCTGTATTTACGTAGCCATCGGACAGAAAACCTCGCGTATTGCCCAGGTTATCAGGGATCTTACCAAGCATGGCGCTATGGCCCACACAATCGTCGTGTCGGCGTCCGCAAGCGATTCTGCAGCCTATCAGTACATTGCGCCCTACGCCGGCTGCGCAATGGGTGAATATTTCATGGATCAGGGACGCGATGCCCTTATTATTTACGACGACCTGAGCAAACACGCCTGGGCATACCGTCAGATATCCCTTATTTTACGTCGCCCGAGCGGACGCGAGGCATATCCGGGCGACGTTTTTTACCTCCATAGCCGCCTTTTGGAGCGCGCGTGCAGGCTGGATGAGAAGCACGGAGGCGGATCCCTTACCGCACTTCCCATCATTGAAACACAGGCCAACGATATGTCTGCCTATATTCCGACCAACGTTATTTCCATAACAGACGGGCAGCTCTTTTTGGAATCCGATCTTTTTAATGCGGGCCAGCGGCCGGCCATTAACGTTGGTATTTCCGTTTCACGCGTCGGCGGAGAGGCACAGATAAAGGCGATGAAAAAGGTTGCCGGAACATTGAAGCTCGACCTTGCACAGTACCGGTCCCTTGCGGCTTTTGCACAGTTTAGCTCGGACCTTGATGAAGCGACCAAAAAACAGATAGAACGAGGAAGCCGTATGATGGAACTTCTGAAACAGGGTTTGTTTGTTCCCATGCCGGTTGAAGAACAGATCGCAAGTATTTGGGCAGGTACGGCGGGCTATCTTGACGATATCGCTGTAGTCAAAGTCGGACCGTTTGAAAAAGGCTTTTTAACATATCTACATTCCAAATATAAGAAGACACTTGCCGCGATCGTCAAAGAAAAAGTAGTGACGCAGGCAATTGAGTCCCAACTCAAAGAGGCAGTCGCGGGTTTTAAAAAAGAATTTACATAACCTATGGCAAACGTCCGATTAATCAAAAACCGCATTAAGTCCGCAAAAAACATAGCGCAGATTACCAAAGCTATGGAAATGGTTTCCGCGTCCAAAATGCGTAAAGCACAGCAACAGGCTACGGCAGGTAAACTCTATGCGCAAAAAATCCGCGATATGGTGCACTCACTCGCCTCCCGCACCGACATCAGCAATCATCCTCTTCTGCGCACCTCGCTTAAGGAAACAAAAAAACATCTGGTGATCGTCATTTCTACCAACAAAGGATTGTGCGGAGGATTAAACATTACGCTCTTTCGGGCAATGATGAAGGAATATCCGTCCTTCGATAATCTGGAATTTGTTTCGCTGGGGAAAAAGGGCACTAACTTTATTACACAGATGCACACGGTTCTCAAAGCCGATTTTTCGGATAAAATTCCGTTTGTGGACAGCGTGCCGGCTCTCACACAGCTTTTGACCGAAGCATTTTTAGCAGGTGCAGTCGGAAGTGTTGATATTGTCTACAATGAATTCGTATCTGCACTCAAACAAATTCCCCGTAAAAAAACTCTTTTACCGCTGACACTGACCGGGCTGGCAGAGTCAGCAACAGGACCTGAATTCCTTATTGAACCGAGCGTATCGGAAGTTTTTGAGTCACTTCTTCCGCATTATCTTGAGAATCAGGTGCGCGACGCGGTCATTCAGGCGGACGCAAGCGAACATAGTGCCCGTATGGTTGCCATGCGTAACGCGACCGACAACGCGCTGTCGTTTATGGAAGAGCTGACGCTGGTATACAACAAAGCCAGGCAGGAAAAAATTACGTACGAAATATCCGATATGGTGACAGCAAGGCTTGCCACTGAATAATATAACAAAAGGAGAAGAAATATGAAGAAAACGGAATATCGCGGCACAATAGCTCAGATTATCGGGGCCGTCGTTGACGTGCAGTTTGGCGAAGGGCATATCCCTTTGATTTACGATGCCCTGCACGTCCAAAGCGCTGAACCGGGAAAAATTCTTGTGCTGGAAGTTGCCGCCCATTTGGGAGACGACCGCGTCCGCGCGGTCGCACTTGGTCCCACGGACGGATTGAAACGCGGTGACAGCGTAATTTCAACGGGAGATCCTATCCGCGTTCCGGTCGGCAAAAAGACGCTCGGAAGAATTTTTAACGTCATCGGAGAACCGATCGACTCGCTGGGACCCGTGACAACAACCAAAACGTATCCTATTCACCGTGACGCTCCGCCGCTCACGGAGCAGGCAGGAAGCCGCGAGGTTTTAGAGACCGGCGTTAAAGTCATTGACCTTATTGCTCCGTTTGTCAAGGGTGGGAAAGTTGCTATATTCGGCGGCGCAGGAGTCGGAAAAACCGTTATCATACAGGAACTTATCCATAATGTGGCGGAGGTGCACGGTGGCGTGTCGGTGTTTGCCGGTGTGGGAGAACGGTCCCGTGAAGGAAACGATTTATGGCGGGAGATGAAGGAATCCGGGGTTATCAATAAAACGGCACTCGTCTTCGGACAAATGAACGAACCTCCGGGCGCCAGGCTCCGGGTCGGTCTTACGGGCCTGACCATGGCGGAATATTTCCGCGATGAGGAAGGGCAGGATGTGCTCCTTTTTATCGATAACATTTTCCGTTTCGCGCAGGCTGGAAGCGAAGTGTCCGCACTTCTCGGCCGAATTCCTTCGGCTGTGGGATACCAGCCGACGTTAGCCTCGGAAATGGGCGCGCTTCAGGAACGCATTACGTCAACGAAAAAAGGATCCATTACGTCGGTACAGGCTGTCTACGTACCCGCGGATGATTACACGGATCCGGCACCCGTGGCAACATTTGCGCATTTGGACTCAACGATCTCGCTTGAGCGATCTATTTCCGAACAGGGGCTGTTTCCTGCGGTAGACCCCTTGTCATCCAACTCACGGATTCTTGAACCTTCTGTCGTGGGAGAAGAACACTACAACGTTGCCCGGGGGGTGCAGAAAATATTACAGCGCTACAAGGATCTGCAGGATATTATTGCCATTTTGGGCATGGAAGAGTTAAGTGATGAAGATAAGCTCGTTGTTACCCGCGCACGTAAAATTCAGCGGTTCCTGACCCAGCCGATGTTTGTCGCCGAAGCATTCACTGCACGTACCGGCAAATATGTGCCGCTCAAGGAAACAATCCACGGCTTTAAAGAGATTCTTGAAGGAAAACACGACAGCAAGACCGAACAAGCCTTTTATATGGTCGGCTCCATTGATGAAGTGAAATAAATTTTGAAGGATTTTCATATGCAATTTCGACTTGATATCATCACCCCGCAACGGAAAGCATTCTCGGAAGAGGTCGATTCTCTTATGGCGCCAACCGCAAACGGTATGATCGGGGTGTTGGCTCTGCACGAGCCGCTCTTTAGCGCACTGACTGAAGGGGAAATTAAGATTACATCAGCATCCAAGGAATATTTTCTGGCTATCGGAAGCGGTTTTATGGAAGTGACGAAATCCGGTGTTTCAATTCTGGTGACGAGCGCATTCCACGCACATGAACTCAATGAAGCAGAGATTAAGAAAGCCCAAAAGACCGCGAGTGATGCGCTTTCAAAACACATCACAGGAGTCGAACTTTCCGCCGCCCAATCGCTTCTCCGGCGCTCCGTTTTGGAACTGAAAGTATTTCACCGGAGACACGAACGACCCATGCCATCATGACAAAAACAAATAGAGGTAATGTTATTTGCGTTTCACATCCCCTGGTTGAACATTCTCTTACGGTTCTTCGCGATTACAGGACCACAACGGAGGAATTCCGCAGACACGCGGACACCGTGTCAAAAATTATTCTTATTGAGGCGACCAAACACCTCTCAACGAAGGTCAAGAATATTGAAACCCCGCTCGCTCCGTTTACTGGAAGGCAACTGAACGACAAAGTGATTGTCGTGCCGGTACTTCGTGCCGGGCTTGCTATGCTTATTGCGCTCCGGGATTTTCTTCCTGCGGTATCCGTCGGGTTTATCGGGCTCGAGCGTGACGAACAAACGGCACAGGCGAGGGAATATTACCAGAAAATGCCGAAGATATTTGCGTCCCATATCGTGATGGTTATTGATCCAATGCTTGCTACCGGCGGATCGTTTGATAATACGGTTGCGGCACTGAAAAAGAAAGGCGCAAAACGCATTGTTCTTGTGTCCATAGTGTCGGCGCCGGAAGGAGTAAAGTTGTTACAGGAACGACATCCGGACGTCATGATTATTACCGGGGCGATTGATGACCATCTGAATGCGAAAAAATTCATCGTGCCAGGCTTGGGAGACTTCGGCGACCGCTATTTCGGGACATGAGTCAAAATTGACCCTTGACACATCATCTTAACTTTTTTAGACTATAATCCCAGGGACGCATAACAAGATGAAGAACTGGGTTTTTTTATTAATTACGCATTGAAGGAGCCGTAGGGCTCCTTTTTTTATGAGGAGGATAATGACCAAACAAACTTTTAATAAAGAGCATCTTGCATACCTTGTCGGCATTGCGTCGTCTATGTTTTACGGGACAATTGCCCATTATAAAAAAGCCGGTCTCCAGTACGCCGATGTCCCGGAA
>JAPLWC010000073.1 GCA_026396845.1 Candidatus Gottesmanbacteria bacterium | reverse complement strand
GTCTGTTGCTCGGGCAAACGGCGAGCATTGCCCTGGATGCATTTCCGGATGCCACATTTTCCGGAAAGGTATCCTACATTTCCTACATATCGGAAACATCCGCGGGAGGGGCTACGGTTTTTCCCGTAAAAATTGCTTTTGATGAACCACAAAAACTCCGTATCGGACTCAATGGGGACGTCACAATAGAAACAAATGCAATTCCGGATGCCTTAGTCGTTCCGATTGAAGCAATCCGCGAGCAGAACTCGGGTAAATATGTTTATAAAAAAACAGGAAAAACCTATACTCTTGTACCGGTTGCAACAGGAGAACAGAATGATACCGAAATAATCATTACTCAGGGACTATCCAAAGGCGACGAGGTCGTAACCAAAGGTTTTTCTTATGTTGCCAAATGAAATTCTCCGGATCACGAACATCTCGAAAGAATATCGGATGGACGGTGTCGAATTTAGGGCGCTTTCTGATGTCTCCCTAACGATACGTAAAGGTGAATTTGTCGCCATCATGGGCCCGTCCGGATCAGGTAAATCCACACTTATGCACATCATCGGATGCCTGGATAAACCTACCGAAGGCGCCGTATTTATCGAAGAACATAAAATATCCATGGCCAGCGAGAAACAGCTTGCTGCCATCCGCAATACACATATTGGGTTCGTATTTCAGCAGTTTAACTTACTGCGAAGAACCACTGCACTCGCCAATGTCGTACTTCCGCTTGTCTATGCAAAAATTCCTGCCAAAGAACGATTAGAGCGGGCTAAGAATATGCTTACAGATGTAGGACTTTCCGATAAGATGGAGAACTTCCCGTCGCAACTTTCAGGCGGACAGCAGCAACGTGTCGCTATAGCCCGCGCGCTCGTCACCAATCCCACGATCGTATTAGCAGACGAACCTACCGGTAACCTTGACAGTAAATCCGGTGCGGAAATTCTTAACCTGCTCGAGAAGTTGAACAAAAACGGACGAACGATTGTCGTCGTGACGCACGACGAACATGTTGCGAGCCATGCGAAACGAATTATCCTGATAGCGGATGGTAAAATACTTTCAGATAAAAAATTATGAACATATTTGAATATATAAAATTAGCATTTCAGGCACTACGAACAAATAAGGTCCGTTCAGTATTAACCATGCTGGGCATTATTATCGGCGTTTCTTCCGTTATTCTTCTCGTGTCTATCGGAACTGGTTTGCAGGAATATGTCACGACTCAATTTCAGGCATTAGGAGCAAATACGATATTTATCATGCCCGGCAAGCTTGATCTGAAAAATATGCAAAGTGCAGGAACGGCCATGATGACCGTCAGCAAACTGGAGGTATCGGACATAGAAGATATCGAGCGGGGCAGCAACGTCATCGCATTTGCCTCGCCCGCCGTGGCGGGGGCAGGCATCATCACGTACCGTGGCAAAACCATCAGCACGGAACTTGCCGGCATTTGGGAAAATTATTTTCAGATTATGAACTTCGCAGCGAAAAGCGGGGATTTGATCCGCCAAAATGATGTGGAGCGCTCCCGTAAGGTGATTGTTTTGGGAGATAAACCGGCAACGGATTTATTCGGCGACACGGATCCCGTAGGCTCGTATGTCACGATTGCAGGCGTACGATATCTCGTGAAGGGGCGCCTTGCCGCGAAGGGAAGTGGCGGGGCCATGGGCGCAAATATTGACGACCATGCATTCATCCCATATACCACAGCGCTTCGGCAGTTTAATCAAACGAAACCCTATATGATAGCCGTAAAAACCTTGAGCCAGACTGATGTGGAACAAGCTTCGTCTGATATCAGTCACGTATTACTGAAACGGCTTAAAGAGGATGATTTTACAGTCATGAAACAAACGGATCTTCTGAACACCATTACCCAGTTTTTAAGCGTTATCACCGTCGCACTCGGCGGTATTGCGGCCATATCACTCTTGGTCGGAGGCATCGGTATTATGAACATCATGCTGGTATCGGTCACCGAACGGACCCATGAAATAGGCCTTCGCAAAGCCGTAGGCGCCACACCCCAGGATATTATGGGGCAATTCTTAATCGAGGCGGTTATTTTGAGTTTATTTGGAGGCATTATCGGGATTCTCATTGGCACCGTGGGATCAATAGCTTTAAATGCATTGATCAAAACATACGTGACAGCGTGGTCCGTTCTTCTTGCGTCAGGATTCTCGGCACTGATCGGGATTGTCTTCGGTGTCGCCCCTGCTATGCGCGCCGCCCGCCTGGACCCGATCGAAGCCCTGCGGTACGAGTAAATGGACTGGCTCATTATCCAATGAAAAACTATTTCTTACGGTATAAAAGTCCAATGTTAAGAATTAAAAGAGAGACTAAACCTATATAAGACACTTTCTGATACATCGTCCCCTTAAAACCCTCGTCAATAGCATTAAAAGAAATCCATAAAATAAAAAGCACATCTCCTAAAATCGCAGCATAACGAAGTAGTTTGTAGAAGTTTCTATCCATAGCTGGCTGAGCATGCCGGTCTAGAACCACTTGATCCCATAACCAATCTGAGAGAAACCAAAGAAGTCGAAAGACCGATCCAATTTTCTCAAGGGTTAAATGTCGTGGATGTTACCAAGGGCCTGTACTATGTTCTTCAAGTTTTCCTCAGAACAGGACAGTGCGTAAATC
>JAPLWC010000034.1 GCA_026396845.1 Candidatus Gottesmanbacteria bacterium | reverse complement strand
TAAGCTTCATACCGCGCGCTCAAGAAATGATCAGACGAACGCGGATACGAGATTGTTCCTGCGTGATCAAGTTGTGCAGTTTGTCGAAAATACAGGCAAGTTGGTTCAGGAACTTTTGATTCAGGCTAAAGTACACTCGGGAACGGTCATGCCCGGATTTACCCATCACCAGCATGCAATGGTAACGACTTATGGTCACGTGCTCACGGCGTTTGCCACCATGCTTTTGCGTGATACCACGCGTTTTACTCATTGGTATGCGCTTCATAACTATAGTCCGCTGGGGGGTAGCGTGGCCTACGGCACCACGTTTCCGATCGACAGGGCATTCACGGCAACGCTGTTAGGTTTTGACGGACCGGAGGTAAACTCGTTGGATGAAATTACGAATCGTTGGGACGCCGAAGCGGATCTGGGTTTTGCCGTCGCGATTCTTATGAATCATCTCTCGCTTATCGCCGAAACGCTGATTCTCATGGCAACCCCGGAATTTGGGATGGTGACGTTGGCTGATCAGTATAGTACCGGCAGTTCCATCATGCCGCAAAAGAAAAATCCGGATCCTTTGGAAGCTATCAAAGGGAAAACGGCGTATACCGCCGGAATCTTAGGCGGGTTATTGAATATGGGAAAATCCAATTTTATCGGATTTAACAGGGATTCCCAGTGGACTAAATATCTCATTATGGACCTCGTTGATGAATGCCTGCCTGTTCCGGTTGTGATGAAAGGTGTTTTGGAAACGCTCATGGTGAATAAAACCGTGATGGCATCTTGGTGTGATAAAGGCTTTATCGGCGCGACGAGTCTCATGGAGCATATCATACAGGCATATTCAATCCCTATGAGAAATGCAAAGGTGCTTGTGGAAAAGGCAGTGAAATATTCTGTTGGGAAGGGCGTGGTAACGATGGGGGGACTTAATAAAGCCTTAGCAGAAGAGGGGATAAGTTTGCCAATTTCGGAAACCGACGTTATCAGTTGGCAAGAGCCTCACACTATCATTGCCCATACAATTTCCTTTGGCGGACCGGGGAAACATAGCATGAATACGAGTCTGAAAAAGCTTAATAAGAAGCTTTCAGTATACAAATCGTGGCTTCAGAAAAAACAGCATGAAAAAGAAGCCGCAGAAGCACTTCTGAAGGAGTACGTATGAAAACAAAAACAAAGTACATTAAAGCGGCTTCGTACGAAGCAAAAATCGGCGAAGTAAAAAAAGTGCTTTTGCTGTATTCCGGCGGCCTAGATACGAGCGTGATGCTCAAATGGATTAAAGATCAGTACAAAGTGCAAATTATAGCGCTCACCCTCGATATCGGTCAGCAAAAAGACGATTTAGCAGCGATTAAGAAAAAGGCGTTGAAATTTGGGGCCGTGAAAGCAATTACGCTCGATGTCAAAGAAGAATTTGCCAATGAATATTTGGCAAAGGGGATTAAAGCCAACGCGTGCTATCAGGGCAACTACCATCTGTCAACACCTATGGGTAGGGCAATTGTGGCAAAAGTCGCGGTTGACATGGCCAAAAAATACGGCGCGGATGCGATCGCCCATGGTTGTACCGGCAAAGGAAACGATCAGGTGCGTATCGAAGGGTATGCCCTCACGCTCAACCCGAAGATAAAAATTATCGCGCCGGTCCGTGAATGGGGTATGGATAGAAACGATGAAATTGCCTATGCAAAAAAGCACGGTATACCGGTTCCGGCTTCGTTTGATTTCCCGTATAGCGTGGACGACAACATGTGGGGAATGACCTGGGAAGGCGGGGAGATCGAAGATCCGGCGGTCATTTCACCGATTGAAAAATTTTTGACGACCTATACGCTTGCCCAGGATGCGCCCAACGAGCCGGAATTCATAAAGCTGACATTTAAAAAAGGCCTTCCGGTCGCGCTTAACGGTGAAAAGTTATCACTTGCGGCACTCATCGGTAAGCTGAATGTCATTGCCGGCGCCCATGGCGTCGGGGTCGTGCACATGGTGGAAGACAGACTCGTCGGTGTGAAAGATGTGGGTGTGTATGAGCTTCCGGCGGCCCACGTCATCATCGAGGCGCACAAAGCGCTCGAGAAGTATGTGTCGACGCAAAAACTCAATCAGCTCAAGGATGAAATGGATATCAAATGGGGATATTTATGCTATAACGCCCTGTGGTACGACCCGGTAATGCACTCAATCAATGCATTTAATGATTTTGTGAACCAAAAAGTGACAGGTGAGGTTATGGTGAAGTTGTTGAAAGGCAAGGTTGATGTCGTCACCATGAAGTCGCCGTTTGGGCTTGCCCATACATCGTTTACCAATAGTGACGGGTACAAGTTTAATGTGAACGCATCTGCAGGATTTATAGAAATCTATAGCTTGCAGATGAAGCTGGCGAATCAAATAGGGAAGTGATAGTATAAAAACAATGAAGAAAATTATCCAGGATCTACTTGAGCGGGTATTGGAGGGGATGGGGGTAGAGGATTTTGCTCCGCCGGTGGTTTCCGTTCCCGAAAATCCGGCCCACGGGGACTACTCAACCAACGTTGCAATGCTTCTTTCCCGTCAACTAAAACAGTCGCCGGTAAAATTTGCGGAAAAATTGAAAAATGCGATCATAAAAGATCAGACCATATCAGATGCGGGGATTATTGATCGTGTCGAAGTGGCCGGTCCGGGGTTCCTCAACATATACCTTTCCGAGGCTAGTCTTATCAATCAGGTATCGGAAGTGCTAAAAACCAAGGATGCGTATGGGCTTGCCCCAAAAGCGGGCAAAAATCAACATTCAGTATTCAGTATTCAGCATTCAGACACGAAAAAATCAGGGCAAAAACAGGGGAAAAATACGGGTAAAACATCGCATGCAGCAACAGGATCATTCATTGCCCAAAAACCCGCCAAAATTCACCGCAAATCCTCCGCTAACGAATATATGGGCCGTCAAAACAAGAAAAATCAACAAGAGGAGTCAAACGAGTTTATTCCCGCGAAACGCATCACCATCGAGTTTGCCCAACCCAACCCGTTCAAAGAAATTCACATCGGACACGTCAGAAATATTGCGTTGGGCGAAAGTTACAGCCGGCTTGCGGAGTCGACAGGGAGTATTGTCCGCCGGGTGAATTATGAAGGCGATGTCGGCATGCATGTTGCCAAGAGCCTGTGGGGCCTTGAAAGGCTTGCCAAAGACGGCGTGGATATAAGTGGCGTGGGATTGGATGTACGGGGGAAAGCTGCCCTCCTGGGGCGAGCCTACGCGGTCGGATCAAAGGCATTTGAGGGTGAAAAATCAGCGGGAGGCGAAGGATCTGGCGCTCGCGCCGCTCAAATACTCCGAATGGCCGTATGATCGTTCCATCATCATGACCGGCAACGAACAATCGGAATATTTTAAAGTAATGCTTGCAGCCTTGGCAGAGATAAATCCCGATCTTGCTTCCCGCACCCGCCATATGCCGTTTGGCATGGTCCGGCTTACGACCGGAAAAATGTCTTCACGCACCGGAGATGTAATCACAGCCGACTGGCTTATTGAACAGGCAAAGAAATCAATCTATAAAATACTGGATAAAAATGGATCATCCCGATATTCTCCCACCGAAAAAGACGACATTGCGCAAAAAGCGGCAATTGCGGCGATCAAGTATTCCATGCTTCGGGTAAATGCGATCAGTGATATAGCTTTTGATATTGAAGCGTCGGTATCGTTTGAAGGGGACTCGGGTCCGTATCTCCAATATACCTATGCGCGGTGTAAAAGCGTTTTGCGGAAAGCGTCTTCACGCTCTAAAGAAATTCAAAGCTTAGCTTTGAATTTGGAGGAAAGAAATCTCGCTCGCTCAATCATGCAATTCCCGGATGTCGTTGCAGAGGCTGCAACTAATTTCTCGCCGAACACGATCTGTACCTATCTTTTCCACCTGGCCCAGGAATTTAATCTGTTTTATGCCAAGCACCAGATTTTGCCATCTGATTCCCCGAATTCCCCGAGTACCCATAGTTCCCTTACTCGTTTGGCCCTCACCGCCGCCACAGCCCAGGTCATCAAAAACGGGTTATATCTTCTGGGTATCGAAACCATGGAGCAGATGTAATCTACAGCACCGGCACGGCGCGGACAACGATACGGAGTGAATCCAGGAGGCCTGCGCAGGTATAAAGCGTGAGTATTTCTGAGCTGGTAGGAGTCAACAGCTCCGTATGGCCCGGAGTCACCCAGGCGGTGGATATCACGACATACCGGTGCAGCGCTCCGTCCGTTGTGCGGATAGCAACCGGATCGCCCCTTTTTACGTCTTCAAGCCTTCCAAAAAGAGCATCGGAGTTATGTGCGTAGATAATGCTATTGCCACGTTGCCCGGGCATTGCTGATTCATACACATGGTTGGCGCTTGTTTGGGAGATTGCCCACATGCCGCCTACTTTCCCGGCCTCTATCACCGGTAGGCTGATGCGGTCACCGATTGTAATATGGATAGGGGGAGAAAGTGTTGAGGGTTCTTTGGCATATTGGGCAAGGATGGCGCCGGAGATGGTCATGGCCTGGTCGTAGAAATATCGGTGAAGCCCCCAGAGGCTCAGAAGCGAAAGTCCTATGGCAATAAGAACGATGGGGAAGCGGGATCGGGACACCGGTCGAATTTTTTTCCTGCGTTTGGCCATAGGTTCATTATACTCCATGAAAAACCCCGCCTGCCGCGGGGTTTTTCATTACTGCAAAAGCAGCAGATTATATATGTAATTTCTTTTTTGCTGAGAGAACGAGCCCTGCAGCTGTGGATATTCCACCCATGGCTCCGACTGCGTTCATGATCATGTCTTCTGCGACTCCCGTTCCTGCAAAGTCAGTCGTTGCTCCCAATACCTCTCCTGTTGATTTCGGAGGAGCGGTACATTCCGGACAGCTTGACCGTCCGTCACTTCGTCCGTCAGAGAGTCCATCTCCGGGTCCGCCAACGTTTGGCTGTTGCGGCGCTGGAGTCGGTGTTTCACTAATTGGGATATCTTTATTTACACTACACTCCTGATCTTTTCCATCGTCTTTTCCCTCGCACTTCCATGTGTATGCGGTATCAGTTTCATTTTGATTTGTAACAGTTCCTGCGTCACAGGTATTTTTTGTAGCTCCGCAGACACCGTCTACTGGTGTTAGGACAACGATGGGTAAACTACAATGTTGATGACTTCCACCATTTGCACCATCACACTTCCATTTGTATTCAGTTGTCGTATCGGTTTCATCATGAAACGTTCCCGTGTCACACGTGTCTTTTGTCGCGCCACACGTACCGTTTACTTGAGGACACGTAATATCACAATCTTGATGAACTACCTGACCAGAAGAAGTGCAACCATCATGATTACTACCCCCACTAGTTCTTTGCTGACACGTAGCACTTTGTGTACCTTGATTGTCACCGCAAACCCCTGGAGTTTTTGCAACACATGAACTCCAAGATCCTGCTTCATAATAATGAATAGTTGCTTCTGCTTTCTGTGGGCGTGTAAATGCAAACAGTGCTACCGTAACAATAAGAGGTACCAACACAAGTAGTTTTTTCATATAATAATTCCTTTTTTGGCAGGAAACGATTAATGTTCAGGGAGTATATCAGACTGATGACTAGTATGTCAATAGGGTATACAAGAGGATCACTTTTCCCCGATAACGAGGAGGGTGTCGCGAAAGTGGGGGATGGCACTCATCGCCAGGAAATTAGCAAACTTGCCGGTCCAAAGCAGGGGATTATCCATTCTATTTCGTCGTCTGAACGGGTGGTAACTGATAAAATGTGTGGCGCGGGTTACTGTCCATCCGGCAGTTTTCACCAGTGTTTTAAGCTCGCGGAGTGTGAATTCGCGGTTGTGGCGGTGGTAGGGGTTGATATCTGTGGGGTATGATGGGGTATACCCCACGAGCTTTTTTCCAAGGTTTATGGAACCGTTTCTATTAGGTGTGGTGATGAGCATGTGGCCGCCCTTTTTGGCAACACGGTACATTTCGGTCAGTGCCGGTAGAGGGGAACAAATGAGGTGTTCAATGACTTCACTGAATAAAACCAGATCAAACGTGTTATCTTTATACGGAAACGGATCAGTTTCGATATTCAAAATCGCGACTTTTTTGTTTTTGATTGGTTCATGAGGGCTTGAGATTCCCCATACCTCGTGCCCCATCTTTTCCAGCGCCGCGCCCAAATGATACGGATAGCACCCAACATCCAAAATCTTGAGTTTTTGCCCCCCAATCTCCCTTATCCCCCCGATTTCCCTTAGTATTCTCTTATACCGGGCTTCGTGGATGAGAAAATAGTCACGGTCGGGGGTCATGATCATATTGTACCTTACTCCAAAAACCGGTGTTTGAGGTTTCTAAAATCGCGGTAGGGCACAACGCCCAGTATTTTTCCTTCTTCATCCAAAATCGGGATGGCGCGGTAATCGTATCGTTCAAACATCGTGAGGGCAGAATGGAACGAGCTTTTCGGGGATAAGCTGACGATGGTTGAAACGCCGATATCTTTCAATCGCTTCGTACTTCTGGCCTGCAATAGTTCTTTAAGATCAATAATTTTCAAAAGCTTATCGTTTGTATCCGTGATGTAAAGATACATGACGACCTTTTTACCTTTGGCCGCTTGATAAAACGCCGCACGCGCATTTTCAACCGTCATTTCCGGCGGGAATTTGATAAAGCGTGTGGTTGCGTAATTAAGGATATCCCGCTCTTGTCTGGTCATGATGGATTTGATCTTTTTCACCCGAGACGCGTTCATAAGTTTCAGAATAGTACGCCCCTCCGAGTACGGTAAGACGCTTAAGATGTCAGCCGCCTGGCTTGCGGTCATGTGTGCCAACAGCTGCACGATTTTTTCTTTTTTGAGCGCAGAAATAAGTTCCCGTTGGGATTTAGGGTCGATTTCCTCAAGTGCCGCCGAGGCGTGTTCGCTGTCCAGCTGGGAGACGATAGCGGCGCGCTGGCTGTAATCCATTTCCTCCAAGATGTCAGCCAGGTCCGCAGGATGTATTTCCTCGAGGCGTTCTTTGAGTATTTTAAGCTTCACATCGCCGACAAATCTCCCCAGTGGCGTCGGGAGCGGTTGGATATATTTCCATGAGATGATACGTTTTTCATCAGAGGTTTTGCTGAGTTTAGTTCCCAGCCATCCCAGGCCGATCCGCCGGAGTAGCCCCACGTGGCTTATATCGACGGCAGAGACCAGCAGTGTGTCGTTGACCTGGATGAGGCGAATGTCATAGACGATATCAATGTCGCGGTCCTCCGTATCCAGAACTTTCTTGTCCAACACCTGATCTTTGAGCTGAATAGACATTTCACTAGGCTCTGCCTCGTATTGTTTCGTATCCGGAATATCAACAACGATTTCATCTTTTGTGATGGCCCGCACTCTATCCCAAGGGATACAAAGCGACGGACTGCCGAAGAGCCGGGTTATGTAAAAATGTGTCACCACCGGGAGGGTCCCGTTTTCTCTGGCAATAATATCGCCGAGTGTACCAATCCGCCTCCCGTGCAAAAGCACCTTGGTGCCGATAAGGTCATTGAGCATGTATGTTTTCTGCGGCTGGATGAAATCTTCGTTTGTCATAGTATTACGGCGACAGGGAAACGACAATAAATTTATAGATGAGTATGGCGATAGTAAGCACGAGATAGATGCGTAAAAAAACGAGCCAAAACCGCACCATTGGCGTCATTTTGATCCGCGGCACTTTGTAGCGGGTATTTATTTCCCGGATTCCGTCAAAAAGTCCTAAAAATCGAAAAAACGCCTGTTTTATGTTTGGCATGCTTGTTTTTACTTTAACAGATTCGGAAATACTACGCTTACCGTATATCCTGTTGAAATGAGAATGAGTCCGATGACGATGCCAAAGTCGACGATATTTTCAAACAGCGTATTTTTGTATTTTCCCATGAGTTCTTCGTTATTGAGAAGTAAGAGTAAAAATACCAATGCGGCGGGAAGCAGGGTTGTTGCCGCGACCTGTACGAAAAGCGTGATGAGGATAAGCGGGGCGCGGGGTATAAGAACCACAATACCCGCAAGAAGAAGCATGATAAAATAATACGCATAAAACCACGGGGCCTCTCGTACTTTTTTGTTGAGCGAATGGGCCCATCCGAAAACCTCACCGAATGCCCAGGAGCTGGCAAGGGAAATGCACACGGCTCCAAGCAGGCCCGCATCAAACAGGCCGATGGCGATGAGCGTCCCTACATATGTATTGATCGGCATGATGGCGATTGCAGCCTGGGCTGCACTTTCAATATTCACGCCGTAGAGAAGTTTCCCCGTGACGGCAACGACAAACACCGCAACAACAACGGTAAGTACGGCTCCGATTGCCGTGTCCAGGCGGCTGAAGCGGAGATCCTTTTCAGTCACCCCTTTATCAACGACGGTACTTTGCTGGAAAAACAC
>JAPLWC010000068.1 GCA_026396845.1 Candidatus Gottesmanbacteria bacterium | reverse complement strand
TTTTTAATTTGAAATTTGAAATTTTAAATTTGAAATTGAATAAAAATTAAAAATTGGAAATTAAAAATTGAGAAGATTATGGACGAGATTACTTTACAAGCACTCCTAGAAGCCGGGTGTCATTTCGGACACAAGGCCGAGCGGTGGCACCCCAAGGCCGCGCGATTCATTTACACCAAAAAAGACGGCATACATATCATTGATTTAGCCAAAACCAAGACGGGACTTGAAGCAGCTGCTGCATTTGTGAAAGATTTGGCGTCTCAGGGCAAGGAAGTTGTATTTGTGGGTACCAAACGTCAGGCATCCGGCGTCGTCAAACAGGAAGCAACAGCCGCCGGTGCCCCGTATTTCGTCGCGCGTTGGATCGGCGGGTTTTTAACCAACTGGGATCAGATCAAGAAAAACATCGACAAAATCCTTAAAATGGAGGGAGACAGGGCAACAGGGGCGTGGAAGAAGTTCCCCAAACACGAACAGGTGAAAATGGGCAGGTACCTTGACCGCATCAAGATTTATTACGGCGGGGTACTCACGATCAAAGCCATTCCTCAGGCGCTCGTCATCGTGGATGTCAAAAAAGAAGAGCCTGCGGTGCGCGAAGGCAAGCGGGTCGGTGTGCCGGTTGTGGGCATAGTGGATACTAATTCCGATCCGACCCCGATCGATTATGTGATTCCGGCAAACGATGATGCTGTGGGTTCTATTCAATATATCATTCATGCACTGGCGACTGCAAAACCGTTCCGGCAGTTCCGGCAGTTGCGCCGGTTGCCCCAAAAGCGGTAGCATCAGAAGTAAAGACCGAAGTTAAAAAAACCCGGAAATCCAAAAAAACGGAAGCCAAATACGTATGAAAATTTCACTCGAATTTCTTAAAAAACTCCGTGAAGAAACCCGTGCCGGTGTGTCGGATTGCCGGCAGGCACTTGAGGATGCCAATGGCGATTACGGAAAAGCAAAAAAACTCATCATGGAACGTGGATTGGAAAAAGCCGCAAAAAAAGGCGGACGCGAGACGTCCCAGGGCCTTATTGAATCCTATGTCCATGCCGGACGGGTCGGGGTACTGGTGGAACTGCGCTGTGAGACGGATTTTGTGGCGCGGACCGATGATTTTAAGACATTAGCACATGAGATAGCCCTTCAGGTTGCATCGATGAATCCAAGAAACGCCAAAGAATTGCTTGCAAGTCCATACATCCGCGACGCGTCTCTGACGGTAGAAGCGCTGGTGAAGCAAACCGTCGCCAAAGTCGGAGAAAACATCACGGTTGCGGGATTCACCCGGATTGCGCTCGGGGAATAATCGTGATACTATTTTTTTGATAATGATTGAACCCACTCTCAATATTGCGCGGGAGAAGATGAAGAAGGCTCTCGACGTCACGCGCACGGATCTCACCTCCATTCGTTCAGGCCGCGCCACACCTGCACTTGTTGAAAATATCGTGATTATGGCCTACGGCGGCACGCAGCGACTCCGCGTGCAGGAAATGGCCACCATAACCACGATGGATTCCAAAACTCTCGTTATCTCGCCGTACGATATTTCTACAATCGGCGAGATCGAGAAGGGGATTTTGGCCGGCAATTCAGGCCTCACACCGGTCGTTGATCGGGAAATTATCCGCATCACAATTCCGATGTTATCCGAGGAACGGCGTCTTGAGTACATCAAACTCGCCAAAGCCAAATTGGAGGGCGGCAAAGTCATGGTTCGCCAGATTCGGGCAGAATCGATGAAAGAGCTAAAAAAATTACTATCGGAAGATGAACAAAAACACGGGGAGAGACTAGTGCAGGAGTTGACGGATGAAATGGTCGCCGAAATTGATACCATGGGCACAAGAAAAGAAGCGGAACTCCTTCAGGTGTAATATGCTCACGACTGCCGTTGTTTTCATCATTATTCTTAGCATTCTTGTCCTTATCCACGAGCTTGGTCATTTTACCGTTGCGCGCCTCATCGGTGTCAAAGTAGAAGAATTCGGGTTCGGATTGCCGCCGCGTATTATTGGAAAAAAAATCCGCGGCATTTTGTACTCCCTTAACTGGCTGCCGATCGGCGGATTTGTGAAGCTTGCCGGGGAAGATGAATCCGAGGGGTCGCACCCTCATATCAAGCACCGCAAAGAATATTTTTTCGCGCGTACCAAAAAAGAGCGGGCAGCAATTCTTCTTGCCGGTGTTGCGATGAATTTTCTTCTGGCCGTGGGTATCACAACCTATATATTAACCCAAGGGGTACTGGAGCCGACCGGACACGTCCATATAGAGAGTGTTACCCGCGGCAGTCCCGCAGAAAAAGCGGGTTTGAAAGCAAACGACGTCATCCAAAGCATTACGTATCCGAGGAATGTTTTGGGCGGGTACTCCGCATCCCAAGAGGTTCAACTTGCTCCCACGGAAGCTAAAAAAATTATCATTCCGGCGGATCTTATAGATGCTGTGAAAGCCCATGCCGGCCAGTCCGTGACACTCACGGTTCTTCGTGGTACACAAACACTTTCCGTATCGCTTATACCGCGCAAAGAGTATCCAAAAGGGGAGGGGCCTACGGGGATCGTGATTTCGGATTTGGAGACCCGGGTGTACACAATAGCCCAGGCGCCGTTTGCGGCAACAAAAATTAATTGTGAACGTGCATGGGCGATGCTCGCCGGGATCGGAGCGCTTATCGGTCGGTTGTTGACTCTCAAACCGGTGGGCGGCGATGTCGCGGGGCCTATCGGCATTGCTCAGGTCACGGGGCAGGCGGTGAAATTCGGTTGGAAGGCGGTTCTGGAGTTTATGAGCATCCTGTCCCTAAATTTGGCGGTCCTGAATATTTTGCCGATTCCGGCGTTGGATGGCGGCCGGCTCGCGTTCGTATTTTTGGAAAAAATCCTCGGGAAAAGGGTGAAACCTGCATTTGAGCAGTCTACCCACCAGATCGGCATGATTATTCTTTTTATTCTCATCATCCTCATCTCGATTAACGACGTTATGCGTCTTGCCCGCGGCGGGTAATGTATAATAGGGGCATGAACCAGCAGTTTGAAAAAAAGGAATTAAAAAAGAAATCCGAGAATCTTTCCGATTGGTATACGGATGTCATTCTCAAGGCGGAAGAGAACGCCTATTTCCCGCTGTTTATTCCCTATTCGCTTTTACAGAAAGAAAAAGAGCATGTGGAAGGATTTTCCCCGCAGTTGGCGCTGGTGACCATCGGCGGTGGGGAGAAGCTGAAAGACCCGTTGGTTGTGCGCCCCACAAGTGAAACCATCATGTATTTCATGTATGCAAAATGGATTCATAGCTGGCGCGATCTTCCCATGCTAATCAATCAATGGAATAACGTTATACGCTGGGAGAAACGGACGTATCTATTTTTGCGGACGACCGAATTCTTGTGGCAGGAAGGACATACCGCACATGCGACAGAGAAAGAAGATATGGATATGGTATTGTCTGCCCTTGAATGGTATCGGCAGATCCATGAGGACTATTTAGCTGTTCCCGTTGTGTGCGGGGTCAAAAGCGAAACGGAAAAGTTTGCAGGCGCCAAACGCACATACACAATAGAAGCGCTTATGCCGGATGGGAAAGCACTCCAAGCCGCAACCAGCCACAATCTTGGTCAGAATTTTTCGAAAGTGTTCGATATTAAGTTTCAAACGAAAGATGGAAAGACAGATTATGTATGGCAGACATCGTGGGGGCTAACGACGAGGGTACTCGGCGGCTTGTTTTTGACCCATGGGGATGATAACGGGATTATTTTGCCGCCGAAAATTGCACCAATCCAGATGATAATTATGCCGATTAGGAAAAAAGACGGCGATGCAAAAATGCTTCTCACCCGATGCGAAGAACTCCGTGAAACGCTGACGAACTCCGGTATCCGCGTCAAAGTGGATACCCGCGAAGAGCCGTCAGTCGGGCGCCGGTTTAATGAGTGGGAAGTGAAAGGCGTACCGATTCGGCTGGAAATAGGGGAGAGGGAATTGGCAGCCGATACGGTAGTTCTTGCGCGGCGTGATACGGGAGAAAAGGTGACGATCGCACGGAAAGAAATTATTACGACCGTACAGAAGTTGTTAAACGATATCCAGAAATCCTTATTTGATAAAGCCAAGAAATTCCGCGATGACAACACGCGTGACGCCGCCACCTACGACGAATTCAAAAAGATCATGAACACGACCCGCGGATTTATCCGTGCGCTCTGGTGCGAAGACGCCGCCTGTGAGGCGACAATCAAAGAAGAAACCAAGGCCTCGACGCGTTGTCTTCCTATGGATGCGAAGGAGGAAAAAGCTACTTGCGTCCACTGCGGTAAGCCCGCCACCCACCGCTGGTTCTTCGCCCAGTCATATTGACATATTTCCCTAATCACCCTAATCTCCCCAAGTTTCCTAAATTTGGTATACTTCAAATACATGAAAACCATTGTTACCCATATCGGGCCGGATCTGGATGCGATTGCGGGCATCTGGCTCATCAAAACATTTTTTCCCGGTTGGGAGGAAGCGAACGTAGGGTTTGTGCCGGCCGGCAATACGCTCGGAGGGAAACCCCCGGATGATACCGCTGAAGTTATCCATGTGGATACCGGGTTCGGAAAATTTGACCACCATCAAACAAACGCAGATACCTGTGCGTCGCTGTTGGTGTATGGAGAAGTCAGGCATGTGCATGGAGCGGATCCGGCGATGGAACGACTGCTTGCCGTCGTCAACGATGTTGACCATTTCCGCGAAGTTTTTTTCCCGAATCCCACTGCGGATTTTTGGGACCTGGGGCTGGTGACCCAGATAGACGGATGGAGGCTTTTATTTGGCGACAATCCGATGAAAATCGTCGACCTCGGGATGCAGTCGCTCGATGGCATTTATAAAACGTTCCAGAATAAAGTGTGGGCGGAAAAAGAATTAAAAGAAAAAGGAGTCGAGTTTCAAACTCGGTGGGGCAAGGGAGTGGGCGTTGAGACAACCAATGACGAGGCGGTGCATTTAGCTCAAAAGATGGGGTATGCGATTGCGGTACGCAAAGACCCGAAAAAAGGGTATCTCAGAATCAAATCCATTCCGAAAGATGAGATAGATCTCACGTCAGTGTATAATACGCTCAAGGCTGCAGAGCCTGATGCCACATGGTTTCTCCATGCGAGTCACCACATGGTGTTAAACGGGAGCAGTAAAAATCCCGATATGCGGCCGACGAAAAAATCATTGGCTCAAATTATAGACGTGTTACGGAAAAAGTAATATATGGAGTCGTGTATTTTTTGTGACGTGATTGCGGGGAAATTGCCGAGTACGAAGCTGTATGAGGATGATGACGTTTTCGTTATAAAATAAATCCATCCGCAGGCACCGGTGCATTGGTTGGTTATTTCAAAGAAGCACGTGCCGGAATTATTAGAGGTACCGGACGGGTTCGCGGGGAAGATGATGACAGTGGTAAACAAGATCATCCGCGATCAGGGTATCGAAAAATATCGGATTGTCATTAACGGGAAAGGGGCGGTACTTGTAGATCATTTGCATATACACGTGCTAGGTTCGATCGATAAGTTCAGAACGTTGTAAGGAGGTGTTTTTAGTTTATGGTATTTGTTAAAGCGCAACCGGGTGAGACGTCAGATTCTCTCATCCGAAAATTTACGCGGAAAGTACTTTCCGAGGGTATTTTGCAGGATTTGAAGAAACGCGAGTTTTATCAGAAGCCGGCGGAGATCCGAAAAGAGCAAAAAAGAGAGCTCAAACGACGTCTTCGTCATCCGAATAGGGGATAACTATGCTGATGGACCGACTACAAACGGATCTTACGACTTCCCTTAAGGCAGGGGAGCGCGATCGTGTGGAGACCATCCGGTTTTTGATCGCCGACGTACATAATATCGTGACTGCCAAATATGGTGCTGACTGGGAAAAGAAGATGACGGACGCAGACGTCCTTGATGCCGTCAAAAAACAGATT
>JAPLWC010000019.1 GCA_026396845.1 Candidatus Gottesmanbacteria bacterium | reverse complement strand
CTTTTGAAATAATAAAGTGTTTTCCTGCCTCAAAAAAGATTGGTTTGGTGAGATTATCCAGATTGTAAAAGGCCAACGAAAAGGTTGTGAGTGGTTTATTGGCGGTCATGGTTACTGTCAGGGGGGTAGAAAAAGAGATTGTCGAAGAGGAAATGGTTGAAGAGCTGCAGAGACTAGGGCGGGGAGGGATAGGAGTAGGGGTTGGTGTAGGAGTTGGAGTTGGGGTTGGGGTGAGGGTGGGAGTAGGAGAATAATTGCGGTATGCGTTTAGCCATTTGACTACCGACTCGATACTGTTAGGGTCATTTTCAGTGGTACTTAGAAAATGAACATTTGTACTCTCGCGCACATAAACGGGTAGCACAAAGTATACGTTTGGATTGTCCAATAGACCTGCTTGAGTAAAGAAATCAGTAGCATTTTGGATACTTTCCAGATAATTTGATGGTGGTGGGTCTGGCGGCATGAGGAGATAACATTTTTTCCCTAGGTTTAAGATGTATTTACATCCAATGTCGAACCGATAAGGGCGAAGGTCATAACCGGGATTAAACTCGAACGCTGCGCCGGCAACATGAGGATTATTGACTGCATGGTTAAGTTGGTCAATAAGGTTGGTATAGTTTCGCGCCAACACAATTATTCTATTCCCGAGCGGCCCGAAACCAGGAACAACATGTGAAGCGCGCGCCTCAATGTCTGTGTCGGATAAGATTTGATTATCATATTCTTCATAGTAGAACATGGCACCGTCAACCATTCTACCGATGATGCTCGAGACATAGTCTACCTGACTGGTAGAACCAGGATTATCTTCGGAGACTATCCACCTGTTGGCATTGAGAGCATTAAACGTTGTGCTCCAATTTACCCCGGAACTGTTTAAGGGGATAGTCCACACACCGTCGGCTGCGAATTTTGTGGCCTGTTCAGCTTCATATGGATATATTTGATTTATATCAACCAGAACCTGAAAAGAGTATGTATTGGCTGCCAGGACGGGATGATAGAAACAGGAAAGGGAAAAGAATACTGTAAATAGTGAGACTAAATAAAAATTTTTATTGATCATATTAATCATTTTCCAAAATTCCCTACTAATACATTATAGTTAAATAGATCTACTTTGCCAGCCTTTCAGCATCCCCAACTTATCCACAATTATTTTCGGGAAAAATTATAGAGCGATGCTATGTGCTATTTCATGTAAATAAAACTATAAGTTATCGATATTTCCATATGTAAAAAACCTATGGGACTTGACAAGGAGGTGTCGGCGTGTTTGAATAGCAGTATGAAGATGAAATTACTTCTTGCGCGTTTAGGATTAGGTGGTAAAACAGAGCGTCAATCACCGATTGCACTGGAGCGGAAATGTTTTGAGGCAGAGGTGAAGGAGCAGTTTCAGAAACTAAAGGATAAAGGATTAAGTATTCCGGTGTTTACGCTCTAACGGAAAAAAAAGCATCACTACCGCTAGACATGGTTAGGCTACGAGTAGTAATGCCTTTTAGTGTTGGTATTATTTTTTGGGCAAAAGAATAATACCTAGTTGACAACGATACAGAGAGTTATAGTGCTTGTCAAATAAAAAAGTGAAGCTGAATTTTTTATTTAGCCCGTTCGGTCGGGATTATTTGATATTTCATTTTTATGCGTGTTATCATAGAGATACATGCCTGAATATTTCCTAATTCTTCTGTCAGTATTTATTATCACATTATTACTTCATCACGGATTTCATCTTGCGATATTCCGCTCGTTCTTCCGCTCACCGCTTCATATATTTCTGTTTTTCGGAATTATTCTATTTGTGGGGATTGTGTGGGATCAATACGCAATCTGGCGGGGGCATTGGTCGTTCGGACGACAGTACTTATTAGGACCCCGCTTAGGTTACATGCCAATTGAGGAGTGTGGGTTTGGTCTTGTCATGCCGTATTTTGGACTTGTTGTCTATAAACTACTGGAAAAATGGGTGAAGAAATAATTCTTCTGTGATATAGTATTTGACTTCTGAAAAATTCCGATATACAATCGCGATGAGTCGGGCTAAAGGTGAATTTCTGAGCAAGAAAAGTGTAGAATATAATCATGCGTTGAGTTGTACTTTAGAATGGGGCCATGCATAATGTTTACTTGCTCGCGAGGTTTACATCCTCGCCTCGCGAGATCACGTATGCACGGTAAAGATTGATCGTTGGCCCCGTAAAAATCGCAAGGCGATTTACGGGGTAAAGCAGGCTTGAAACGTAATCGCGTGTTGAGTGGTGCGTTGTAATGGGGGATTGATAGTTGGGCAGGCTGTCAATCTCCCTTACAGGGTATTACCACACGCGATTTTACGTTTCTGTCAATCTCCCTTAGAGAGCAAAAGTCGAGAGCGGCTTTTACGTACCTGTCAATCTCCCTTTGAGGACACAACTCCGTGCATTTTTTACGCCTCAATAAGAAACATTCCGGAAAATTTAGTAAGTACGCTGGCGGCAAGGAAAATGGAAAGAAAGATTAACTTGAGTTTGTGCTTAAGATGTGTGGATGTAAGCACCACAATAGTTAGAAACCAAAATATACTCATGGCGAAATCAAGAGTTATTAGATGCGCATGGTAGAAATAGTGAGGTAACAGAAACAATCCTAATACGGAAAATAAGGCGGCCAAGATGCCCCAATGCTCAAAGCAGAAATAACAACCGTTAATACCAACGCTATCCAGTATTTTTTCATCTTATCTTGGGGGGACAATAAGCAAAATACTTGCCGGTCTTGATATGTGATCGTTTATATAAGGAATATGCTGTTCCGTAGCCGATGGATATTTCATACGTAATTCATCTGTAATAGGCTGGTTATCCGGTATATCCCACATAACAAATACAAGCCCTCTATTCGTATGTGGTGAAACAGATAACATCTCCCTATTATGTTCCATCCAGACATAGTTTTTATAAAACGGATCACCGTTTGTATAGAGGAAATACGTTAATAACTCTCGCGGGTAATTATCCGTGACATAGATATCGTGGGTTGCGATGAATGGTTTTAGATTTGGTATCGTGATATATGTTTTCGGGTATAATCCGGGCAATTCCCGTCTCATTGGTCCAAGGTATATCTGGTATGTAACGATAGTTCCATACAAAAGAACGAGGGAGAGAATACTCACGGAGAGTATTTTTTGTACCGATCCCCGGAAAAAGTGTGTAATTAGTGAAATAACCCATACTAATCCGATTGCGCTGAAAAAATATACGGAAGGAATTGTCCCAATAGCTCTATTACCATTTGGAGTTGATACTATTCCGGGTATGAGGGCAAAAATAAACCACGATAGCATAAACCCATACGCTTTCTTTTTTTCTTTCAGGAAATACCAGAGAGCTATCGCCACTCCGAGAGGGAAGAGCAGACGGGCAGGCTGGTCCAGAAGCGGTTCAGAAATAAAGAAATCGTTTCCGTTGGCGTTATGGGTGAATAAAAGAAGCGCAGTTTGTATATTTTGAAAGAGCGGAGTTAGTGTTTTTTGATGTTCCATCGGAGTCCAAATGTTTAAATAGCTTGCTCTGCTTACGTAATTTGGCCAGTTATTAAACGCATAATAGATTATTGGCAAAGATGTGATAATAAATGTTCCGATAAGCACGCTTAAAGAACGTATGTAATGGGTAAACTGTTTGGAGTGGACAATGATTACATGGATGCATAAGCATAGAATAAATAGAGGCAATATTCGTGCCGCAATATACGTATACAAAGAACCGGAAAGAAAGATTCCGCTCAGGATATAGTTTTTAATATTGTTTGAACGTATTCCTTTAAAGAAATAATAAAATGTAAGCGTTGAAAAACATGGCACCGCTATTGCCTGCCACCCAACTTTACTGAAGGTAATATGCCAGCCGGATATGGCAACAAAGAACGAAGAAACCCAAGCAATTTTCTTATTAAAAAGTAATCGTAGCAACAGATATAACGGAATAATCGTTGCAATTCCGAACATGTCGGATGCGAGCCGAACAGTCATAGGATTTCGTCCAAGAATGAGCGTAAAAAGGGCTGCAGGTAATCGGATAATCGGTTCTCCGCGCCATCCTTCGGCAGCATACGGCAGGTACGGAGAAAGATTTCCACGTAACATATCGACTGCGGCTGTCGCGTCCCAAGACGTATCATTATTCAAACCAAAGGGTATGGAACTGAGTTTATAAAGCCTGAAAAATAGTGTTACGACAACGAGGATGCAGATAAGAATACCTTCCTGGTTTTTTGCAAGTATTTCTTTCAGTGAATTCATACTAGTAAACATATCATATTTCAATTTTACCGTGATGTTGCAATATAATACGCCGGCTGCCCATTCGGATAGGGAATAACCTTTTGAACAGTCAGCATAAGATTCGGAACTTGTTGCCAGGATTGTGGTGATATAGCAATAAGTTGTGAACGATCCTCATGTATATCATTTACACCGGCAATTCTACATTTGTTTTGGCAGATATTGGTTGGGTCATAAAATTTAAGAAAAATTTCCGGTGCGTTAAACTCTCCGATCAGAAGATATTCATCGTATTTTCCTTTATTATCTAAAAATGTTTTCATAACGTCCCGCGGTCCGAATTGCCATCCTGCGAAATCCTGTGAATACAGGGGGTATTGGGTGTGATACAGGTAGAGATACCGTCCGAAACTTATCCCATACCCGAGAAAGATCAACAGACTCAACACCAGTTGGACCCTTTTATTACGGATAAGAGAAAACACGAGCGTTATACCGATGGTACTCACGATGGGGAACGCAATACTGCCAAGGATAGATCGGAAGGAAAACGGACCACCATCAGTTTTTGTGATGCTGCTTCCTATTGGGTAGAGAAATAGTATGAGCAAGGGAAACAGCATAACGGGATATCTTTTCATAGAGAGAATACAAAATACTATTCCGAGTAAAACAAATATACCGTCCACGAGATAGATTTGTCCCTGACCACGGACACCGAATCGTTGCATATAATGACCTGGATATTCGGTATCTCCCTTGGTAAAAAGAAATAATGGTGAAAAATGAGAGATATATTGACTAACGAACAATTGTATTTGTGAGGCAACTGGTTGCGTTTTCTCAAGTTCGACGTTATTCCATCGGGTTTGCAGCGTTTTATTTTGCCATGCAATAAGAACAGGAGTAAACGTTAGCAATGCAATAATAATTCCCAACCATACAGTGTGTTTTGAATTTTTTCCGTACGGAAGAATAATGAAAAACGAACCCACATAAAAAAGGGGGCCTAATATAACTCCAGGCAGATACGTGTAGCAGATAGCAATACTTAATACTGAGGCAAGAATAAACATTTTTCGATGATGTATGCTTTCCAGAAAACACCATGCGGCGAAGAGGAGGAAAAACGGAAGATAAATATATTCCGAGCCGAATCGGGAAAAATGAATATGCCACGGACTTATCGCAAGAATTCCGGCGCCGACCAAACCGGCAAGAGCGGCATAACGCTCTTTATTTATCACAACAAATAGTCGATGTATAAAGAGAAATAGAACCACAATTGTCAACGTTCCTACAGAAACTGTGGCAAGGCGAACTGACAACTCGGACAAACCGAAGAGAGCGATAAAGGGAATTGCGGTATAAAAAGGGATTGGCGTGCGATAATCTCCGAAAGACCGGAAAAATACAGGAAGAGATGTCCCGTGTTCGTCTTTCCCTGTTGTGAGAAGCGTATATGCGTTATAGCCGATACTTGCTTCGTCGCAAAAAAACCCGGCAGGATTTGTATCGACATGATAGATTCGTACAAAAAACCCCACCGCAGTGATAAAGCAGAGTAACGAGATAGCCCATCGTTGTGCTACTGACATAGCGGTATCCAAATGCTGAATTTTTCATCAGTATACACACGTCTGGCATGTGACGCGAGAGCACTGAGGGAAGCGTGTATATCCGGTAAATCAAATGGTTCCTGATAGGAAACGTAGGAGATATGATAGAGATTGATTAAGTTGCAAAAAACAGATGTATCAGTCGTTTCAAAGAGCGTTTTCATGTCTTTGTCCCTCTGTTGCGCATCATATCCGGCAGACCAAGTCGAATACGGCCATCCATGTAAGATTTTTCGTCCCGCAATAGATTCGGGCTGGAAACCATACCCTGAATTAAGAAATACTGCATCCGCCGGCGTATTGTTGCGTATCCAGGCAGCCACTGTGTTTTTTGGAATATCCAGAAATGGCATTTGCCCATCGTTGTAGATAGGGAAGAAGTCAATAATACCGGAGAATACAAGAAAAAATATGAATACTCCAATTATTTCGTACCCCAATATTCGAAGAATGAAATTGGTCGATGGTCTTTTTATTGCCGAATAAAAAGTAACCAATACGTATGCCGTGAGCATGCTCCCGAATACAAGAAAGAAATTAAAGAATTTATGATTCGCTGCCATTTCCACGGAAAATTGGACGAGGTTTGGAATAAGAAAAACAAAAAATAGGGGAATCATAATTTTTTTAATTCGTGCCGGAGCAATGAGCCATCCTAGCGGAATAAGGAGAACATGCAGTCCGATATTTTGGGTCCAATACCACAGAATATGGATAGGGGAAAGAGGGGCAGATACGAGATACCCTGGATTCCAGCGGAACGTATGTAATCCGTGGAGTAACGGAAGAACCTGCGGGAGGATGCAGAGAGCTCCAATTTCTCCGATGAGCAATAAAATAATCCGGAGACGTGGAAATACAAAGAAATAACAGATCATAAATATAGCAAGAATGAGAAGTATCGGTTGATGAAAATAGGGCATGATGGCAAGAATAATAACTTCGGGAATAAGGAAGAGAGCCTGTTTTTTTAATGGCTTATTTTCTATCCACAACAAAATACTGATAAATATAAGAGCCAGTGCAAATGCAAACGCAAGATGCCGTTGATTTGTATAGATATTGAGGTTCCAAAATGCACTGATGTCGCCTTTTCCCCACGGCGCAAAGCTGGGAAATATATTGTTTGCGATAATATCATTGAGTGACGTCCGTGATATCGGATGGAGCTGAAAAAATTTTAAAAATGATAATGATCCGTTGAAAAGGAAAAAAACGACAGCAAGAACGCCGACGCTGACCGAGTGAAACAGCCGTTTTGCCAGAAGATACAGAAGAATGATAAGAGCAAAAAACCCCAGAGCGCTCGGTATATTTAAAGCCCAATCAATACGAAGACCAAGTCTCTCCAGAGCTCCCACAACCATATAAAAGATGTAGTGGTATCGGATGGGCTCACCGGGATAAATAGGATACTCAACCGTTCCGTGGATAAACCGTATGAGATTATCACCCATGGAGAACGAACGGATAAGGGGAATATGGGCTCCAAAATCACTATACGCCTTAGCTGCGATAAGCATCGATGATGTTTTTTTGTCATACGAAAACGTATGAAACATGAGCCAGAATGAAAAAAGGAAGATCCCACAAAAAAAGATTGCTTCGAACAAGCGTATTAATCTGCTTTTAGAGGGTTTTGGATCCATCACTAGTTATTATATATACTTTGAAGCAATTACGGCTGCTGCTTTTTGACCTAATTCTATTGCATAATTGATGCCGCGGTCCCAGGGAACGATACTGTCCATATTAGCAAGATAGATATTGGTTATAGCGGTTTCCAGTTTCGGGGCACGGGAGGAATAATGAAGTTCATGGACCGGTTGAGCGAAGGGTGCGACGAACATGAATGAATTGTGAATGGTGAACCCGCCCGCCGGCGAGGCAGGTAGTGAATTGTCGGAAAGACGTTTAATAAATGGCATAAATTTTTTAAGTAGATGCTCTTTAGTCATTGAAAGATATGGATGGTCTGCGGGAAGATAGTTACCAAAATACGTAAGGTGGTGCCCGCCATAGTATTTTGTATCCATAAAATTTGTGTGCGCAACAGCTGCCAAAAACGGAAATGATCGGTCGGTGATATTGAGCCAGTAAACATCTTTAAAAATCGGTTTATCGGTTTCCAGAATTAAGGTTTGTGCCGTAAGATGGGGGGTGGATTCAATTTGATCCGCCAACTGGCCGGATGAAATTTTTAATGCAATAGAAGTGGGAACGGTAAGAAGAATTTTGTCGAATCCTTTGGGGAGCGCGTCGAGTTTTTTGTTCATCAAAATTTTCCCGCCTTGTTTTTTAATAGCGTTTTCAAGAGCATCTATGAGCGTTTTGAAACCACCCTTCATGTACATAAGACGTGAAGTTCTCTTTTTAATGCGGGCCCAGAACCAGGCGGCCTGAATTTTCGGTGCGAAGTCACCGAATTTGCCGATGAGAAGCGGTTCCCAGAGCATCCGCCAGCTGGCGGACCCGCCTATTGAGGTTAAAAGTTGTTCAGAAGTAATATTTTCCAGTGGTTTCCAAAAAGGATTAAATTTTAAAAATCCAAGAAGCGCCGCAGTACGGAATTTATCGAGTGTCGAGAGTCCGGGGAACGTGAATAAATGCATAGGCGAATCCAGTTGGTATGGCTCTCCTTTATACAGTGATGCCGTAACCGGCCGGGCAGTAATCAGTTTATTTATGAGGCCTAATTCTTTGATCAAATTGAGTACTGTGCGGTCATTGGTAAACCAATGGTGATAGGTATATTCCAGGTACCACGACCAACCAGATTCTTTGAATCCGCGGGCCAGCCCGCCGAGGGCTTTTTCCTGTTCAAACAGTGTGACAATATACCCGCGTTTGGTGAGTTCATACGCGGCAGTCAGTCCCGTAAACCCGCCGCCGATAACTGCAACTTTCATGAGAAGATTGTATCACGTTACCCTCTAATTTATGGTAAGTCTGGGTATCTACCCATCTAATCAGTTTTTTCGCCCTATCGGGCTGCAAACCTGAGTAAGATGGGTATATAATCTACACCATATGCCGATGTCGGATCTTCAACTGGTGTTTCAATGGTGGGGAACGTTGTTTTTGGTCGGCGCCGCCGCATACCCATTGACCCGCAAATTATTCCGCGGGTGGTTTGATAGCGGATATTTATTTGCCAAAGCGGTAGGGATGGCGGTGGTGACATATCTCGTGTATCTGGGCGGCGTACTTCATCTCGTTCCGTTTACCCAGGGGGCCGTGTGGGGCGCCATGGGGGTAACGTTCGCGTTGGGAGTGCTACTCAATTTGAAATTTGAAATTCGAAATTTAAAATCAATTAAAAATTTGGGTATTAACCAGTCGCGAGGAGCAGCGACTATGTTTCTAGAAGAACTTTTTTTCTTTGCCGCGCTCTTATTGTGGTCCTGGGTGAAGGCACACGAACCCAGTATCCGTAGCCTTGAAAAGTTTATGGACTTCGGGTTCACCAAATCCATCCTGGACAGCAGTTTTTTCCCGGCCCCCGACATGTGGTACGCAGGCGGGACGATAAATTACTACTACTTCGGACACACAGTCATGGCGGTCCTCACAAGGCTTTCCGGTATAGATTTAACCTATACATTTAATCTCATGTTGGCGACGATTTTTGCCTTCACATGTACTATGTCGTTTAGCATCGGAGTGCAACTGTTGCGCATGAGAAAGGGGATAAGAGTAATAGGGCAGATCGGGGGAGGATTATTGACGGCATTTCTTACAACTCTTGCCGGCAATATGCAGACGATTTACGCATTCACCAAAGGGTATGATGGTGAGAATGTGCAGCCGTTCTGGAAACTGTTGTGGCCGATCGGAGATTTCCTGAACCGCCTGCCGGACGGGCTCAACCGCTACTGGTATGCCAATGCCACGCGCTTTATCCCGTATACGATCCACGAGTTTCCGAGTTACTCCTTTGTGGTGTCGGATGTCCACGGGCACGTACTGTCTATACCATTCGTTCTACTCGCCCTTGGTTTACTGATTGCTATGTTCGGCGCCGCCCGAACGAACAAAAATTCACTATTCACTATTCACTATTCACTATTCATTTTTTACGGCTTCATTTGCAGCGTGCTTCTGATGACTAATGCGCTGGACGGGCCGATATATCTCGGATTATTTCTCATAACCCTCGTAATTTTCAATTTTCATCCGCCAGCTGGCGGATCAATTTTCAATTGGGAAAAAACAGCGATAATTGCCGGAGGAGTCATAAGCGTTGCCGCAGTTGTGAGTCTGCCGTTTATACTGTATTTCAAATCGTTTGTCACGGGGATTGCGGTCAATTGCCCTCCCGCGGCACTGGCTACTACGAAAATCGGTCCGATTCTCTTTGAAGGAGTAGAGAAATGCCAGCATTCACCGTTGTGGATGATGTGGTTACTCTGGGGATTTTTCATTTATTGCGGAATGTTTTTGATTATCCTGCTTATTAATAAAATCAGAATCAAAAAATCGATAGAGCATCAGAATCTCTTGCTGGGCATATTTTTCGTATTTTCAATACTCCTCATCGTCTTCCCCGAATTTTTTTACTTTAAAGACATATATCCCATGCATTTTAGAAGTAACACCATGTTTAAGCTGGGGTATGACGCGTTCATCATGTTTTCGATAGTTTCCGGATACACCATCGCAACGATGGTGCAGCACAAAAAATGGCTGCTTTTTTTCTTATTTTTAGCTCCCCAACTTTTCCTGGTGTCCATTTATCCCATTTTCAGCGTGCGGTCGTATTTTAATAGCCTGAAACAGTATGAAGGGATAAATGGAACAGGGTGGATCAGTACCCAATATCCGGATGATTGGGCGGGGATACAATATTTGAATCGTGAATTGGGAATCGTGAATACTGATAAAAACAAAATTCAGAATTCGCAATTCAGTATTCAGTATTCAGTTCCCGTTATTGTGGAGGCCGACGGCGACAGCTATACCGACTACAACCGTGTCAGCGCATTCACGGGACTGCCGACCATCGTGGGCTGGTCTGTGCATGAATGGCTCTGGCGTGGCAGTTACGACGTGGTGGCGCCACGGAAAGAGGAAGTGCGGCTGATATACGAGTCTACGGATATGGCCGAAACAAAGCAAATACTCACGAAATATCATGTGGGGTATATTTTTGTGGGGACCTTGGAACGGCAGAAGTTTACCAGCCTGATGGAATCGAAATTCAGTAAGCTCGGGACACCTGTCTTCACTTCCGGGCAGACGGTGATTTACGTAGTCCATTGATCCCGCCCTTCGCGAAGAGCGGGATTGACAAGCTGTACAAAACGTGGTTAAATACACGGTGAGATTGAATGTTTCCTCGTATTGACAGTCTATTTCACGTATCCCTAAGAACCATACTACATGAGCACCGAACACACGCATTTGTCCTTATAGTTTATGGCGTTTCGCGCATCCACTAAATCAGCAAAACCGAAGAAAATCGTTCAGGAGACTCCGCCTGCAGACGAGCCGCCTATTGTCGCGCCGTCATTGAGTGTTGATGATCTTATCGGCCAGCCTCGCGGCCAGGCGGGCGGACCCAAACCCGCCTCCGCCAAGCCAACTTCGCCGGCAGGCAGGGCTTCGGCGGGCAAGGAAGAGCCAAAAGCAGTTGAGCCAAAAGCTGCAGACTCGTCTTCGGCATCAACACCAGTACCGTTGCCGTATACACCTGCCCGCAATGCTTCGCATAGCGATGCAGGCGGGCCGCCAGCAAGAAATGATCGTCCCCGCATGGGATTTGACCGCAATCGCGGCGGATTCCGAAGACAGGGCGGGGGATACTCGCCTCGCTATAGCTCCGGCGAAGCGGGTCAAAACCGTCAGGGTGGTTACGGCGGAAACAGGGGTTATTCTTCCGGGGGGACTACACCGGGGTATCGTCGCGAATGGACGCCGCGACCTCAAAATAGTGAAAGTTTTACACAGGATATTGATGTACCGACGGAAACCGTCAAGGGAATCCTTGATGTTATGCCGGAAGGCCACGGATTTTTACGGCCGAAGTTTACTCCCAGCGAACGCGATGTGTATATTTCCCAGTCTCAGATCCGGCGGTTTTTACTAAGGAACGGCGATATGGTGGAAGGGCAGGCGCGTGCCCCGAAAGATAATGAGCGGTACTACGGACTTCTGAAAGTAGAAAAAGTGGATGATAAACCGGCAGAAGAGATGGCGAGCCGGCCGAAATTTGAAGATTTAACGCCATTGTATCCCAATAAACGGTTGAAACTCGAAACAGGCCAGCAGCCCCTTTCGACCCGCATTATTGATCTTGTGGCTCCTATCGGATTCGGACAACGGGGACTTATCGTGTCTCCTCCTAAAGCCGGCAAAACGACGATCCTCAAAGAACTTGCGGCGGGCATTACTGCCAATTATCCGAAGGTGCACCTGATGGCGGCCTTAATCGGAGAGAGGCCGGAAGAAGTGACGGATTTAACCCGCTCTATCCATGGTGAAGTATTAGCAAGTAATTTTGACGAATCTCCGGCGGAGCAGACCAGGATTGCGGAAGTGACACTGGACCGGGCCAAGCGCCTGGTGGAAATGGGTAAAGACGTGGTAGTCCTTCTGGATTCGATTACCCGATTGGCGAGGGCATACAACCTGGTCGTCAATCCTTCGGGCCGCACATTGTCCGGCGGATTTGACCCGGCCGCTCTCTATCCTGCAAAGAAATTTTTAGGAGCCGCACGCTGTGTCGAGGGGACTGAAGGAAAAACCGCAGGATCCCTGACGGTCATCGGCACGGCACTTGTTGAAACCGGCTCCAGGATGGATGACCTTATTTACGAAGAATTCAAAGGGACCGGCAATATGGAATTGCACCTTTCCCGTGCGCTCCAGGAACGGAGAATTTTCCCGGCGATTGATATCGGCAAAAGCGGAACACGTCATGATGAGCTTTTAATCGGCGAGGACCAGATGAAAAAAGTGACGACACTTCGGCACATGCTCTCGATGTTGGGGGATGAAGAACGGACGATGATGCTCATTGAGAAGCTAGCCAAAACGAAAGACAACGCAGAATTCCTCGATACATTGTCACAGGGATAATTCTACTGCCAATTTGCACAATGAGTTTTCACATGGTACCCTGAAGAGCACCCTTTTATATGCGCAAATACTTCCGTAACCTTTTTGAAGATATCAGCCTCTGGCGTGAGGGGTGGTTTCACTATATAGAACGGAAACTGAAGCGGTGGGGGTCGGGTTTTGAATCGCAGAAAAATATTATTGTTGATATCCTCATGGCCCGGCGCGGAATGTACCAGCGCCCGTTTTTGACCATATCGTTGGGCATTCTTCTTATCGCGGGCGTGATGAGCGCGCCCATTATCGCCAACGCCTATCCCGGCGGCGTAAAGAACCAGCTTGCACAGTTTACCCCGTCTTCGGCTGTTGCGACTTCGCTGGATTTTTCCGATTACGGGATTCAGACACAGGTATCCCAAAAGCCCCGCGATCAGGTGATAAGTTATACAGTGGAGAAAGGCGACACACTTTCAACCGTTGCGGATAAATTCGGAATTTCGACGGATACCATCCGATGGGCGAATAATTTGAGGACCGACGATTTGGCAATCGGCGATACGCTCAAAATTCCGCCGGTATCCGGCATCGTCTATAAAGTGCAGGAGGGGGATACGGTACAGAGTGTCGCGAAGAAATATAAAACCGATGCGCAAAAAATCGTAAACTTTCCGTTTAATGACTTTGCGGATCTGGAAACATTTGCGTTAAACGTCGGTCAGACGCTTATTGTCCCCGATGGTGTCCCGCCGGCGGCCCCAGCCATCGCGTTTACTGCGCCGTCATTTCTTACAACTCCGATGGGGACAGGAAGACTCCTCTGGCCGACCAACGGCGCGATCACTCAGTATCCGATTTGGTACCATATGGCGTTTGATATTGCCAATCCGTCAGGGCCGGGCGTTATGGTGGCCGATAACGGTATCGTCATCGCCAGCGAATACAGCCGGTTCGGCTACGGCAATAATGTAATTATCGATCATGGCGGGGGGTTATCGACGCTGTATGGTCACATGGCGGAATATTATGTGAAAGCAGGCGACCGCGTTTCGCGGGGTCAGGTGATAGGACGCATGGGCTCAACCGGCCGGTCCACAGGCACCCATCTGCATTTTGAAACCCGCGTGAATGGTGTTCCCGTCAACCCCTCACAATTCTTCAAGTAGATTTGATATAATTAGCTATTACTGCGGGCCCGTAGTATACCGGTAGAACGACTCCATGGCATGGAGTAGAAAGGGGTTCAATTCCCCTCGGGTCCACACGAGGGCCTGTAGCACAGCTGGTAATGCGCCGCATTCGCATTGCGGAGATCAGCGGTTCGATTCCGCTCAGGTCCACCCTTTTTGCCATCAAAAAAACATAGGCAACATTTTACAGTTGTTCCTATGCTTCTTTGATTACGGTTGTATCGTGACCCCTGCAACTACCGGGGTCGAAGCGGCGATTTGGGCGCTGATAAACTGCCCAACCATCGCGCCCAGCCCGAGCATGAGGGCGAATGCCACGACAAACATCCACGAGCGGACTACCACGAGGTAGTTTTCGCCAGTCTGTGCTTTGTGGTGCGTCAGGTGATGATGTACCCGGCGCGCATGTCTTTTTGCCATACGATCTTAGTGTGAGATATGTATAGCTTTCTTGTCAATCCCCAGTTTTCGTAAGAAGAACCAGATACCAAGGGAAATAAGGACCAGGAATTCCACCCAGAGCAAAAATATTTTTATGGAAGAAGGCTGATATGCGGCGACGATTTGGTGTGTCCCGGTGTCCACCGGAATGCCGATAAAAAACGGAAACACGATGATCGGGGTAACTGATTTTCTGTCTACCGTGACGCGCCAGTTGGGGTGGTAGGTTTGTTTGAGAATCACCATGCATTCGGTACAATCTTCTTTGACATTCACGGTTGCTTTAAAAATCATATCTGTGTCTTCACTTTGGGAAGTTATATTTATTAGGTTACTTGGGTTACCTAGGTTGCTTAGGTAGCGGGGAGGCTCGGAAAACAAATTGTGCATTTTTCCGTCAGGAGTTTCAAAAGTCACCTCGTCAGTCATTTTGAAGTTCGGCAGCCCGACGTTCACCGGATAGTTTTTTGTGTCGAACGAGAGTTCCGGGTAGAGGCCGTTTTTGGGGTCGCTGGATTGGATCCAGAGACGTATCACGTTGGTGAACGAGTATTTATCGGATGCAACAACCGCAGGCCGTACACCGGCAGTGAAGTATCCGGAAGTTGATACCTCATAGATTTTCCATGATGGATTTTTTTGTATCAATTTCCAGAATGGCTGGATATCGGTTTTTGCCAAATTTGCAGGCGTGGCGACATAGCGGAAGCCATAGCACGGTGGGCAGTGCAAAGTTCCCGAGATACATCGTCATCGTGGTTTCGGCTAAAAGGAAATTCTTTCCCCACCCGCCGCCGCGCCCGCTAAAGACCCGGCTGGGCGCCGTTTTTTCCAGTTCCTGCAGGGCCGAAACAAGACTATTGGCGTTAGCCGCCTGTTTGGCATAATTGGTGTTGGCCTGGAATATCAGCGTATCGTTGTATGTGGCGTACCGTATAGTTTGCCCGTAGATTGCAGGAAAGATAAAAACAATAATAAGTATAAAAATAATTATTGATATAATTTTTTTCGGAATAAGAATAATTTTGGTAGCAGCGGTTGTTATGGTTTCCCAAAGCCAGATAAGCCCGACAGGAGCCAAAAACAGCCCAGCCGCGTGCACGCCGACGATAAAACGCGATAAGTGGAATTCCTTCATGCCGGGGACAACGTCAAGGACGTTGCCCCATGTCGTTCTGCCGAAATAGAGGAGAATGAAGAAGATGAAGAGAATTGCGAATTGGGAATACTGAATTGTGAATAACCCAATGAGAATTAAGCCGGTGAGTATGGGGAGCCGGCCAAAGTCGAAGAGCGCGCCGTTCCCAAGGCGCGTGATTACCTCTTTCACGCCGTAAGAATTAAATTTCCACACCGGATCCCAGAAGGAAAAGTTGTGGAATCGGTCGAGGGACATCGCCGGTAGGATCCAGTAGCTTAAGAATCCTATTGAGACGACTGCAATAATACCCAGCGTCACGGCATTTTTCTTCAGCGGTTCGAAGATTTTTTGTAAAGATTGTTGTTGAAAAAACGCCAGTATGGGCGCGGCCAGAGTCAGGGGAATAAGGGCTAAAAATGTCATCATACCGATCCCGAGATGTCCCGCCGTGGTAAGAATTAAGAAAATAATTGCAGGAATAATAGCGCGTTTAATGGTGAGCGCCCTATGGCAATATGCAAGAGTCAGAGGAAGCCAGACCATTGCAAATAATTGGCTGCTCAGGCCATAGCCGCGCCATAAAAACGACGCGGGGTCAAGGCCGTATAGCCCATCCGTGGAGATCTGGGACGCCAATAGCGCGCCGAATCCGGAAGTAAGCCACGGGAATCCGGCAACCTGAAGTGCCAAAAATACCGAAAGCGGGAAGAGGCAGAGGAGAAGATAGATGACGAAATGGTAATACGTGAATAGTGAATAGTGAATAGTGAATAGTGAAAGCAGACGCCAAGAACCGACGATGACGATTTGCGGTATGTGGGAATAATAGAACGGGAGATTATATCCCTCATTCCAGTTGGGGACCCAATGATCGGCAAGATATGAGAAATGACAGATTGGAAATGTCAGAATATTGCCTGAACAAGTTTTATCTGCAAAATCCCATATTTGGTTTGTCCGGTAGACCAGCGCGAACTGGAATGTATTGTCATTCGGGTCCACTTGTGCCGTGGGTTCGACGCGGTACAACCACAGGTTAAATCCGATTGCGAATAGAAGCATCGCGATGGCGAGATATGGCTCAATTTTTTTCATAAATATAATTTCGGATTCAGCCAGTCGGCGTGATCATCGGTAATGCCGTCACCGGCATCCGTGACCACCAGTTTAAGCGAACTAACTCCGGTAATATTGACATCCGCATGCCGCGGCAGATCATACCTGCCGATTTTTTCCGATGCAAAAAGCAGTTTATAATCGCCTGCCTCGCCGGCAGGCAGGCCGTATACTTCAAAGACGACCGACCCGCGGGGCCCGGCCTCGGTATCGATGCCGTAGTCGAATGAAAATCGGGTGAAATGCCCCTTCACGTCAAACGTTTGAATGCTGTTGGCGTGGGTACCCACCCCGCGCCTATAGAATGCATATTGGACCGAAAGCGAGCCCCATTTATCAAATCCCGAATACGCGTTGACGGGCATATTTATCTGCCGTATTCCGTAGTCCTGTGCGGCGGAAACCGGAGTTAGTGTCGTCAGTGAAACGGGCGTATGAGTGATGAGCGGCAGATTTTTAGCAGTCAGCATACAAATGACCAACGCCGGCGGCACCAGGAAGTTCCAAACTGCAACATCGCGCCGGATGACGAGCAAAAAGAAAAAAAATAAGCAAATCAACAAAAGGGAAACGCTTATGGTCAGGTTGGGTTGTATGAGGTTAGAGAGGATGGGCATCCCGTTGTGCGGATAATTAAACACCAGCGCGGCGTGGAGATTGTAGAAATAGAACAACGTAAAAAGTACATAGAAAAAAGAAACGGCGCGAAACGGTCCACTGGTAAAAACCTTCGGTATTTCTTTTGTCGTCAAATGCCGCCGGATATAAAAGACGCCCCAAAGGAGCAAGAAGACGATGAGCGGAAACGCATACCGGTCATGCGATTCTGTTTGAAACAGGAAAAATGCGGCATTGGCAATCACAAGGGCGGTGAGAAAGTGATACGTGACAGTTGAAGCGTCTTCTTTATATTTTTTTAGAAACGCAAACGGTTTCAGCATGAGTGCCGCCAGTAAGTACCCGGCGGAAAAAAGAGAGAGCCCCACGGTTTTGGCGTTAACGAGTCCCACCGAAAGCAATTTGTCCGAAAATTGCATCCCGCGGGCGCCGGATATGATCCACCAGAGATTGAACGCATTGAGAGACAGCCACGGGAAATAGTCATAATTGCCCGTGAGAGACTCAATGACCTTCCACATGCTGCCGGAGAGGATAAACTCGATATTGAGGCCGGCAAACGTGACGAGTGACCCCGCAAGACTCCGCACGAGTCCGTCAAATCCTACGTATTGCCAAATAAACAGGAAAAAGATGGGCCCGTAAATCATGTTTTGGAGTTTAGTCATCATGGCGACCATATACACCATGCCGGCGAGGAAGGGCCTTTTTGTCAGGACAAGAAGAAATGCTCCTAAAAAAACAATGACCCCGATGCTGTCGACCTGGCCCCACCATGCGCTGTCCATCCACGAAACGGGATTGAGAAGATACACAAGAGCCAGTACGGAATAGAAAGACAACGGGAGATCGGGGAACCCGATTTTCCCTGCTCCGGTTTTATCGGAGTGAACATTTTTGCCGATCCAAAGAATTAAGCCCGCAATCCCGAAGTCCGCGATAATGGCCGGCAGTTTGGAAACGATCAAAAACAGGAGGTTGGTATTTTGCCAGTATTGGTTGAAATTATGCGGATCAGAGAGTAGCCGGTACGCTGCTGGCATGAGTGCCAGGAAATACCCGAACGGCGTGGGGTAGTTGAAATTGGTGACAGCCAAACCTTTGACAATACCGAAATCAAGTACCGCCAATCCCCACGACTTCCAGAATGCGACATCAGCTTCAAAACCGGGATTGGGAATAAGGAGTAGTCGTATAAATAATGCAAGCATGCATCCGGCAATAAAGATGAGAGGCAGGGAGGATTTTTTCATTCTTTCTCCCACCCGACACTGTCGACAATATTGGCAAATACGGCCGGATCCAACTGACCGTTGCTCAAATGAATGACATATTGGGGTGCTGCCGGCACTTCAAAAAAGATATCCAGATTCGGGCTTTCGCCGTTCGCATTGAGAAATTTAACTTTGTACCCTTTGAGCCCTTTGCTGTCTGTGAACGGATCGATACTTTTAACGCCCGTGAGTACGCTGAACTGTTTCCACCATTGGTTGATGTAGGTAGATTTGGGTTGGTTGATGAACTGGCTTCGCGCGGTATTTTTGGAAAGATCATCCACCCCGATAAGGACATTTGAAGCAGGGTCGCTACCCATGAGGGCGTACATGTCGTAGGGGTCGTTGGGGAATGTGGTGAGTGTGACAGTTTCCGGGACACTCATGGTGTAGGGATAGACATGTCCTTTGACCGTATGCCACGGTGCATTATCAGTGCTCGGCGTAGCCGTATTCGGCGGTCCCAGGTAGGTATTGCCGGCGGGAATAATGATGGTGCCCTGTCGTCCTGAAATTTGCCGGTAATGGACCAGGACAAGCAGCATGCCGATAACGGTAATCACAACCCCTGCCGCAACGGCATTTTTATACGGGGACATATCATTTTCCACACACACATAGTATCATAAAAACTTGTACAATAGGTGGCATATGCGGCACCCCAAAAGTTTTACCTATTCATCCTTGCCGCTGATCCTTAAGCTATCGAATTGGATGTCATGGTGGCCGGTTGTTTCCCATTTAACGAAAGGTAGTTGGCTTGATATTATGTCCGGATTTCAGTCAATAATGCAACTGGCGCACATAAAACATGCGAATATATCTGAATTTTATGCGCTTGACCAACACCTGGATAAAAATTTAGTGAAGGCTAACATCAAAATAAAACAGTGTCGTATCGACAAGGAACTCCCCTTTGCTAGTCATCGTTTTGACAATGTCACCCTGATTAATGGACTTGAGCATTTGGATAGTCCCCAGGACATATTATGTGAATGTTATCGCGTTCTGAAACCAGGGGGAATTTTACAAGTGATTGTTCCAACGCCTTTCTCTAGACCGATTCTTGAGTTTCTCGCTTTTACGATAAAAATTCAGCCGCAAATTTCAGAAAGCATTCGAGAGCATAAAATGTATTATGATGAAAAAACACTTGTGCCCATGATTGTTCGCGCTGGTTTTACATCAAAGAACATCAAAGTATGGAGAATAAAATTTAATTGCTCATTATATGCCTCTATCAAAAAATAGTATTAATGTGTCTGAGTATCATAAAAACTTGTACAATAGGTGGCATATGCGGCGAGTATTTTGGGGAATATTAGTTTTTTTCTTCATACTGTTTTCTCTCGTGCCGATGTTCTATGAATTGTCGCGGCAAAATGATCTTCACCCCGACCGTCAGTTTGAACTCGTCCATAATTTTTACACGGATTACAATTTTTACCTTTCCCGGATCCGCGAAGGGAGAGAGGGCGCGGTTACGGTAACGGAAAAGTATACGTCCGAGCCGCACCAGGGATCCTACATCCAGATTATGTACCTGGCGATGGGGAAAGTGTCCGCATGGTTTAATGTGCCGTGGCCCAACAGCGGCGATACCTATCACATGGCACGGATAGTCCTCTCTGCTACGCTCCTGTTCCTTATTTCATACGCTGCGAAATGGGCTTTTGAAAAATTCCGTTTCCGATGGCCCGCCAGCAACGCTTCGCGCAGCAATGCGGGCTGGCAAATACTGGCATTTTTGCTTGCAGTAACGGCAAGCTCCTGGCCGATACCTGTATTTTCGAATAATGAATGGCGGTTCGGTGGGTACATGCCGTGGTGGAGTGTCATGGACAGCTTGCAGAGGATTACATTTATCCCGCATATGCTTGCCGGACAGGCACTCATTGTCTTTCTTCTGGTGGCGTTTGCCCAGGAGAACGTCATGAAAAAGGCAGGAAATTGGGTGTTTTTGGGATTTTTGGCATTCCTGCTGGGCACCGTATTTCCGGCGGGTCTCGGGTTTGTATTTGCCGCGTGGGGAGTCTTTATTGTCCTAGATTTTTTGTACCGGTTACCGAGCCTCCGGCGAGAGCGAGTGCCGTGGATACTCACGCGTATCGTAGGCCCTGCAATCGTCGGCGCGATCAGTACGCCGACCTTATTATATTTTTCTCTTGTCGTTAAAGTGTACCCATGGAAACGGCTCATTGATTATGCCCTCCTGCATCCGCAGCCGTTTAACCTCAGAGAATATATTTTGGCCGTTGGGCCCATGCTTCTTTTCGGTGTGGTCGGCGGATTGTTGGTGTTGGTTAAACGTGAACGCCGGATGTTTGTGTTTGTGGCGTGGGTAATTGCGTGGATGGTACTCATTCTTGCCTTTCAATACATACCGCAGGAGTCGCCCTTGCGGTTTACCGAGATGCTGCCGCAGGTGCCATTGGGGATCCTCGGCGCTTATCTTTTAAGTGACTTAAGTCGCTTAAGTGACTTATGGAAAAAAATTGCAATAACAATAGCCGTTGGCCTCATTGCCCTGGGATTGGGCCAGATGTACAGTTCCTGGCGATGGCAAAAGGAATTTTTGGATCAGAAAATCAGCGCAACCCAACCGCTGGTGCCGACCGGAAGTTACGTGATGTATCCGTTAAAGGATTTTCTTGCCGCGATAAATTTCATTCAGAACACGACGAGCCGCAGCACGGTTATTTTAAGTGAGACGACCGCCGGCAATTACATACCGGTTTACTCCGGAAACACGGTGTATGTGGGACAAGCAAATACCGTCAATACCGAGCAAAAAGAGCTTATTGTGAAGGATTTTTTTGCAGGTAACATGAGCCCCGGGCAGGCCATGGAGTTTTTGAAAGTCAATAATCTTCACTATATATTTTTCGGACCGCAGGAGGAGGCGGACGGGGGTCTATTGAATTTACCAAACACGTACCCGTTTCTTACGGAGATTTACCACGCCGGCCTCTTTCGCGTGTATCACTGGTAGCTATTGAAAATATTTTTTAATGGTACGAACGACCCGAAGAATCTCGCCATTAGTGAGACTCGGAAACATCGGGATGGAAAGGATCTCCTGTGAGAGCGCCTCGGATACGGGAAAATCGCCGTGTTTGTATCCCAGATCCCGGAATGCACGGACAAGATGAATCGGTGCGGGATAGTGGATCGCAGTTCCGATGCCGCGGGCAGTGAGATACGCTCGAAGAGCGTATCGGCGTTTTGTGCGGATGACAAACAGGTGATAGCAGCTCTTAGGATTATCGGTGACAAACTGAATATCGCCGACGCCGCGCAGTTCCTCAATATACTGTTTTGCGATTTCCCGGCGGCTTGCGACCCATTCAGCCAGGTGGCGCAGTTTAACCCGGAGGAGCGCCGCCTGCAGTTCATCCAGCCGGCTGACACCGGAGACCTCAACACTCTCATACCGTTTGGTTTCGCCGTACATCCGCAGGCGTTTTAAACGCTCGGCCACGTCTTTTCTATTTGTTACAACCATGCCGGCATCACCCAGCGCTCCGAGGTTTTTTGTCGGGTAAAAGCTAAAACAGCCGATGTCGCCCATTGAACCCGCGGATGGAGTTCCGTGGGCTTGAGCCGCATCCTCAACCAAAACAATTTTGGTGAGACCGATTATTTTTTGTATTGAAACAATATCCGCAGGGTTACCGTAGAGGTGGACAGGGACAACGGCGCGTGTGCGGCGGGTGATCACATGAGCAAGACTCACAGGATTCATCGTGCCGTCACTTTTGACATCAACAAGCCGTATGCGCGCCCCGCTTTGTGCTACACCAAATGCCGTAGGGTAGGAGTTAGCCGGCAGGATGACTTCGTCGCCGTTGCCGACGCCTAATGCCCTGAGTCCTAAGGTAAGCGCATCGGTTCCACTGGCGAGACCGACTGCGTAGGATGTGTGGACGAAATGTCCGAATTCTTTTTCAAAGAGGGAAACATTTTGACCGAGGATAAAAGAGCCACTTTTAGCTGTTTGAGTAAAAGCCGTGTTCAGCTCTTTGTTGATAGTTTTATACTCACGGGTGAGATCAAAAATAGGAATCATAGGCGTAGTGAGTATGCGATCATATCCCGGATGGTAGGCAATATTGTCGTAAGTTTCCCGCCGCTGGCTCCCAATCCGGCTCGCGAGCGGTGTTCAATGGGAATTTCCATAATACGCAGTCCCGCCCGTTTTGCGCGAATTACAAGCTCCGCATCAACGAATGCCGACGAGGTCGTAAGATGAACGGATTTCATGACAGATGTTTTCATGAGCCGGACGGAGTTGATGTCGTGAATAGCTAGTCCAAACAGGAGGCGGAGA